>JBCCPD010000135.1:0-8653 GCA_039025075.1 Pseudomonadota bacterium
GCGAACAGCTCCGGCAAGAAATCCATGCCGTGGCCAGGGCGGTCGGGCGGGGTCATCGTTCCCGCCTCCACCGGGATCGGTTCGACCCACAGATGATCGTACCAGCCCATCCACTCGAGCCAGTCGCGGTTGGGCAGGGCGGCGACGAGGTGGGTCATCAGCTCGGGGAACATGTGCGGCGCGATGGAGATGCCGGCCGGTTCGGCGATGCGCGCGATCTCGAAGAGGCCCGTGTAGCCCCCCCGCATCACGTCCGGCTGCAGGATCGGGACCAGCCTTCGGTCGACGAACGGCTTCAGGTCGGGCGCGAGAAAGTGGTTCTCGCCCGTCACGACCGGCGTTCGGATGCCGGCGGAGACGGCCGCGTAGCCGTCGAGGTCGTCCGCCATGACCGGCTCCTCCAGCCAGAACGGGTGGAAGTCGTCCAAGCGGCGGCCGGTGGCGATCGCCGTCTCGGCGTCCCAGCCCTGGTTGACGTCGATCATGATCAGCGCGTCGTCGCCCAACGCTTCGCGCATGGCGCGGACGTTGGCGACGTCCTCGTCCGGCGTGAACAAATGCGAGACCTGCATCTTGATCGCCTCGAACCCCCGGGCGCGGAAGCGCTGGGCTTTCTCGATCATGCCCTCGCGGCCCAAGCCGCGGTAGCAGCCCGAACCGTAGGTCTTGAAGGCCCGGCGCTCGCCGCCCCACAGCTTCCACAGCGGCGTCTGCCGCGCGCGTCCCAAGGCGTCCCAAAGCGCCACGTCCAGCGCCGACATACCCATGACGGTCACGCCCATGCGCCCTTGGGTGAAGGTGGCGCGCCACATCTTCTTCCAGATCGCCGGGGGATCGGAGGCGTCGGCGCCGATGACGAGGGGGGCGAGCATCTCTTCGATGCAGCAGGCGAGAGTGCGCATCCCGCCCGCCAGCGGATGCAGATGGCCCGTGCCGACGACGCCGTCGCGGGTCTCGACCTCCACCACCACCAGGTCGATGGCGGGCAGAGCGAGAAATCCGGTCTTCGGCGGGTCCGCGAAAGGAACCGAAAGCAGCTTCACCCGCACGTCCGCCACGGTCAGATCCATCGTCGCCTCCGCTCTCCGCCCCGCGTCGATCCTGACGCAGTTCGGCGTGGAAAGCGACCTGCGCGCCAACCGCGGGCCTGCCGGGCCGTCTTCGCGATTGCCTAGGTCCGCGGCCAGAACGTAGCCTCCGCCTGCTCCGCGCCCCGCGCGGCGTCGAGGGCGGCAGGGGCGACGCGGGTTGTCAGGACTGCAAGTCCGGGAGGACCGACGATTGAGAGGTTGGGCCTTGGCGGTCGCGATGGCCGCCGTTGCCGCGCTGGCGACCGCCGCGGCGCAGGCGGAAACGCTTCGGATGGCAGTGACGACGTCCTTCAGCAACTCTGGCCTTTCGGACGTGCTGCTGCCGGAGATCCGCGCGGATCTCGGGATCGACGTTCAGCTTCTCGTGGTCGGGACGGGCCAGGCCCTTCGTCTCGGCGCGGCGGGCGACGTGGACGCGGTGCTGGTCCACTCCCGGGCGGCCGAGGAGGCCTTCGTCGCCGAGGGGTACGCGCCTCATAGGCGGCGGATCATGTTCAACGATTTCGTTCTGGTCGGTCCGGCCGACGATCCGGCGGGAGCGCGGGGCGCTCGGACCGTGCTCGAAGCCCTTGCGGCCATCGCCGAGGCCGGCGCGCCCTTCGTCAGCCGCGGCGACGACAGCGGCACTCACGCACGGGAGCTGTCGCTGTGGTCCGAGGCCGGCATCGCGCCGGAGGGGCGCTGGTATCGCGCCATCGGCGCCGGCATGGGCGCGGCGTTGAACGCCGCCTCCGGCATGAACGCCTATGTTCTTTCGGACCGGGCGAGTTGGCTGGCATTCGGCAACAAGGGCGAACTGCAGCTCGTCTTCGCCGGCGATCCGGTGCTCTTCAACCAATACGCCTTCCTGCCGATCAACGCGGAGCGGCGCCCGCACGTGAACGCCGACGCGGCGATGCGGCTCGAGGCGTGGCTCGCCGGGCCGCGCGCGGCGGCCTTGATCGACGGCTACCGGCTCGAAGGAGAGCGGCTCTTCACGCATAATGCGCGCTAGGTCGGCGTTCGGCGACTCGTCGGGTTTCGCGGGGTCCAGCTGGACCGGACCTGTCCAAAGGCGCCCCGCGGCCGCGGCTCGCTTGTCCGTGATGCGTTTCTCGGACTATTCAGATTTTCTCGGTCCCCGGCCGTAACGCCACTACGTCGCACTGAGCGGAATGCATCGCGGAGGTCGCGAGCCTCAGCCCAACGCTTTCGGCGGAAACCGCCCGACGGCGCTTGCGACGATGGCGCCGCATCGCCCCGTCTTGAAAGACGACCTATGAGAGTATACTGTCGTATACAGTAAGGCTCTCACGTCGATGCGCTGAAGCGCGCAGGAGCCGCCGAGCCAGCAATCGCCACTCCATGCCACGGGGCCGCCATGAGCTTGTATGCAGATTACCTCGAAGAGATCGAAACGCGCAGACTGCAGGATCTGGATCCCAAGCCCATCGACGACGCCGATCTCACGCGCGAGCTCATCACGCAGATCAAGGATGCCGCGAACCCGCATCGCGCCGACAGCCTGCGCTTCCTCATCTACAACACGCTGCCGGGAACCACCGGCGCCGCGCGGGAGAAGGCCGCCTTCCTCAAGGACGTCGCTTTGGGCGAAACCGTGCTCGACGAGATCTCGCCCGACTACGCCTTCGAGCTGCTGTCGCATATGAAAGGCGGGCCTTCGGTGAAGGTGCTGCTCGACCTGGCGCTGGGAGAGGACGCGTCCATCGCCCAGGCCGCGGCCGAGGTGCTGAAGACGCAGGTCTTCCTCTACGAAGCCGATACGGACCGTCTGGCCGAGGCCCACGCCGCCGGCAACGCCGTCGCGACCGACATCCTGGAGAGCTACGTTCAGGCCGAGTTCTTCACCAAGCTGCCGGAGGTCGAAGAGGAGATCGACGTCGTCACCTACATCGCGGCCGAGGGCGACATCTCCACCGATCTGCTCTCGCCCGGCAATCAGGCGCACTCGCGATCGGACCGGCAGCTGCACGGCAAATGCATGATCACGCCCGAGGCGCAGGAGGAGATCGTGGCGCTGCAGAAGCAGCATCCGGGCAAGCGGGTGATGCTGATCGCCGAGCGGGGCACGATGGGCGTCGGCTCCTCGCGCATGTCGGGCGTCAACAACGTGGCGCTTTGGACCGGCAAGCAGGCCAGCCCCTACGTGCCTTTCGTGAACATCGCGCCCGTGGTGGCCGGAACCAACGGCATATCGCCGATCTTCCTGACCACGGTGGGGGTGACCGGGGGCATCGGGCTCGACCTGAAGAACTGGGTCAAGAAGCTGGACGACGACGGCGCGCCGATCCTGGGCAACGACGGCGCCCCGATCCTGGAGCAGAAATACTCCGTGGAGACCGGCAGGGTCCTGAAGATCAACACGCGCGACAAGACGCTGCGGGACGAGAACGGCGAAGTTCTGGTCGATGTGACGTCGGCCTTCACGCCCCAGAAGATGGAGTTCATGAAGGCCGGCGGCTCCTACGCGATCGTCTTCGGCAAGAAGCTGCAGGCCTTCGCCGCGGAGACGCTGGGCGTCGAGGCGCCGGCGGTGTTCGCGCCCTCCAAGGAGATCTCCCACGAAGGCCAAGGCCTGACGGCCGTGGAAAAGATCTTCAACGCCAACGCGGTCGGCGCGACGCCGGGCAAGGTGCTGCACGCGGGCTCCGACGTGCGGGTCACGGTCAACATCGTCGGCTCGCAAGACACCACGGGTCTGATGACCAGCCAGGAGCTGGAGTCGATGGCCGCCACCGTGATCTCTCCAAAGGTGGATGGGGCCTATCAGTCGGGCTGCCATACGGCCTCGGTCTGGGACCTGAAGGCCCAGGCCAACACGCCGCGGCTGATGAAGTTCATGAACGACTTCGGCCTGATCACGGCGCGTGATCCGAAGGGCGTCTACCACTCGATGACCGACGTCATCCACAAAGTGCTCAACGACATCACCGTGGACGACTGGGCCATCATCATCGGCGGCGACAGCCATACGCGCATGTCCAAGGGCGTGGCCTTCGGTGCGGACTCCGGCACCGTCGCGCTGGCCCTCGCGACGGGCGAGGCGACCATGCCGATCCCGGAGTCGGTCAAAGTGACCTTCAAGGGCCGCATGGCCGACCACATGGATTTTCGGGACGTGGTCCACGCCACCCAAGCGCAGATGCTCGCTCAGCACGGCGACAACGTCTTCCAGGGCCGGGTGATCGAAGTGCATATCGGCACCCTGCTCGCCGACCAGGCCTTCACCTTCACCGACTGGACCGCGGAGATGAAGGCCAAGGCTTCGATCTGCATCAGCCAGGACGAAACGCTGATCGAGTCGCTTGAGATCGCCAAGTCGCGCATCAACGTGATGATCGAGAAGGGCATGGACAACGCCGCCGGGGTCCTGGCCGGCCTGATCGCCAAGGCCGACCAACGCATCGCTCAGATCCGTTCGGGCGAGAAGCCGGCGCTCGCGCCGGACGCGGACGCAAAGTATTTCGCCGAGGTGGTGGTGGATCTCGACGCAATCGACGAGCCGATGATCGCCGACCCGGACGTGGCGAACGAAGACGTCTCCCGCCGCTACACCCACGATACGATCCGCCCGATCTCCTACTACCGCGCGGAAAAGAAGGTGGACCTCGGCTTCGTGGGCTCCTGCATGGTGCACAAGGGCGATGTGAAGATCGTGGCGCAGATGCTCCGCAACCTCGAAGAGGAGCACGGCTCGGTCGAATTCCAAGCGCCTCTGGTTCTGGCGGCGCCCACCTACAACATCATCGACGAGCTGAAGGAGGAGGGCGACTGGGAAGTGCTCCAGAAATACTCCGGCTTCGAGTTCGACGACATGGCGCCCAAGACCGAAGCGCGCACGGAATACGAGAACATCCTCTATCTCGAGCGCCCGGGCTGCAATCTGTGCATGGGCAACCAGGAAAAGGCGGCCAAGGGCGACACGGTGCTCGCGACGTCCACCCGGCTTTTCAAAGGGCGAGTGGTCGAGGATTCGGCCGAAAAGCAGGGCGAGTCGCTGTTGGCGTCCACGCCGGTGGTGGTTCTGTCGGCCATCCTGGGCCGAACGCCCACGGTGGACGAATACAAGACCGCGGTGGACGGGATCGACCTGACCAAGTTCGCGCCGCCGCAGCAGACCCCGGCGCTCGCCCGGTCGCTGCACTACTGACGAGGTCGAAGCGGGCCGCTTGGACGGCCCGCGCGACGCTGAGCGTCAGTAGCCGGCGTCGGTGACCAGGACGCGGTGCCCGGGGCCCACGGTTTCATAGACCGAAGGCTCCGGCTCGAAGCCGACGGGATGCACCGGCGACCCGATGGCCTTGTGCGACACCTCTCGTCCGGTGGACCGCAGCTTGGGATCGGCGATCGGCACCGCGCTCAAAAGCGCCTTGGTGTAAGGGTGGCGTGGATCCTCGAAGATCGCCTGCCGAGGCCCGATCTCCACGATGCGGCCGAGATACATCACGCCGACGTCGTGGCTCACCCGCTCCACCACCGCCATGTCGTGCGAGATGAAAAGGTAGGCGAGTCCCAGCTCCGACTGCAGCTCCATCATCAGGTTCAGAACCTCCGCCTGCACCGACACGTCGAGCGCGGAGACAGCCTCGTCGGCGATGATCAGCTTCGGGTTCAGCGCCAAGGACCGGGCGATGGCGCCGCGCTGACGCTGACCGCCCGACAGCTCGTGCGGGTAGCGGCGCATGAACTCGGCGGGCAGGCGGACCCTCTCGAAAAGCGCGGCGACCTCGTCCTCCAGATCGCCCTGGGCGCCGGCCCCGAAGTTCCGCAGAGGCTCGGCCACCTGGGCGCCGAGGCGCAGCTGCGGGTTGAACGAGGCGAAGGGGTCCTGGAACACCATCTGCATGTGCTGCCGAGCCCGCCGCAGGTTGCGCTCGTTGAGGCCCAGGACATCCATCCCGTCCAGCTCGACCTTGCCGGACAGCGGCTCCACCAGCCGTAGGATCGAACGGCCGGTCGTGGACTTGCCGCAGCCGGATTCCCCCACCAAGGCCAGGGTGCGGCCGGCGTTCAGGCGGAAGGACACGTCCTCGACCGCATGCACGTTGGCGACCGTCCGGCGCAGAAGCCCTCCGGTGACGGGGAAGCGCGTGACGAGCGACTCGACCTCCAGAAGAAGCTTGTCGGTGCCCTCGATCGGCGCCGGCGCGGCGGCGTCCGCGCCGGCGGACATCAGCTTCATGGGTTCGGGCAGGGCCTTGCCGCGCATCTCGCCCAGCTTGGGCACGGCGGCCAGAAGCGCCTTGGTGTACTCGTGCTGCGGATCGTCGAAGACCTGCTCGACAGGGCCCTCCTCCACGTTGCGGCCGCCGCGCATCACGACCACGCGGTCGGCGATCTGCGCGACCACGGCCATGTCATGGGTGATGAAGATGACCGACGCGCCGGTCTCGCGCTTCAGCCGGTCGATCAGGGCCAGGATCTCCGCCTGAACGGTCACGTCGAGCGCGGTCGTCGGCTCGTCGGCGATGAGGATGCGTGGCTCGCAGGCCATGGCGATCGCGATCATCACGCGCTGGCGCATGCCGCCGGACAGCTCGTGAGGGTATTGGCTCAGCCTCCGCTCCGGCTCCGGGATCCTCACCTGGCGCAGCAGCTCCAGCGCCCGCTCGCGCGCGGCCTCGGCCGACAGGTTCTTGTGGGTGCGCAGCCCTTCGGTCATCTGGCGCTCGATCGTCAGCACCGGATTCAGCGCGGTCATCGGCTCCTGAAAGATCATGCTGATCTCGTCGCCGCGCAGCTCTCGCATCCGCTTGGGATCGGCGCGCACAAGGTCCACCGCCTCGCCGCCCTTGCCGACGAACATCACTTGGCCGTCGACGATCTCCCCGCCCGCGAACTCCACCAGCCGCATGATCGAGAGCGAGGAGACGGACTTGCCCGAGCCCGACTCCCCGACGATGCAGACCGTCTCGCCGGGCCGAACCTGAAAAGAGGCGTCTTGAACCGCCGTCGTGGCCCCGCTCTTGCCTTGGAATGAGACCTTCAGGTGGCGCGCTTCCACGATGTTCTGCATCGCCGTCATGCTGGCTCTCCCCGCCTCTGCTCGCCCATGACGCTAGGGCCCGCGCGGAACGTCTGTCAAACGCGAAGCGGGGCCCGTCGCCGCGTCCGGCGCGCGGCCGGAGGACGACGGGCCCCGCGGGCCGTCGCAGCAGGACTCAGCCGCCGAAGTCGTCGAGCATGATGTCTTCGCGGTCGACGCCCAGGTCCAACAGCATGTTGATGGTCGAGCTGTTCATGATCGGCGGGCCGCACATGTAGTACTCGCAATCCTCCGGCGCCGGGTGATCCTTGAGGTATTGCTCGTAAAGCACGTTGTGGATGAAGCCGGTATAGCCTTCCCACGCGTCCTCGGGCGTGGCGTCCGACAGCGCGCAGTGCCAGGTGAAGTTGGGGAACTCCGCGGCGAGGCTGTCGAAGTCTTCGACGTAGAACATCTCGCGCTTCGACCGCGCGCCGTACCAGAAGGTGATCTTTCGGTCGCGGTTCTTGAGGCGCTTGAGCTGGTCGAAGATGTGGCTGCGCATCGGCGCCATGCCGGCGCCGCCGCCGATGAAGATCATCTCCTTCTCGGTCTCCCGCGCGAAGAACTCGCCGAAGGGGCCGGAGATGACGACCTTGTCGCCCGGCTTGAGGTTGAATATGAAGCTCGACATCTTGCCCGGCGGAATGCCCGAGGAGCCCGGGGGCGGCGACGCGACCCGGACGTTGAGCATGATCAAGCCCTTTTCATCCGGATAGTTGGCCATGGAATAGGCGCGCTCGATGGGCTCGGCCACGTCGGAGCTGTACTGCCACAGATTGAACTTGTCCCAATCCTCGCGGTACTGCTCCTCCACGTCGAACTGGGTGTAGTCGACGTGGTGGGCCGGGGCCTCGATCTGGATGTAGCCGCCGGCGCGGAAGTTGACGTCCTCGCCGGCCGGCAGCTCCAGCACCAGCTCCTTGATGAAGGTCGCGACGTTGTCGTTGGAGCGAACGGTGCACTCCCACTTCTTGACCCCGAAGACCTCTTCCGGGACCTCGATCTGCATGTTCTGTTTGACCGCCACCTGGCACGACAGGCGGTCGCCGCAAGCGGCCTCGCGCTTGGTGATGTGGCTTTCCTCCGTCGGCAGGATCGAGCCGCCGCCGGCATGGATGCGCACCCGGCACTGGGCGCAGGTGCCGCCGCCGCCGCAGGCCGACGGCACGAACAGCTTCTGCTCCGCCAACGTCTGCAGAAGCTTTCCGCCCGCGGGCACGGAGATCTTCTTCTCGCCGTTGATGGTGATCGTCACATTACCGACGGAGACGAGCCGGCTACGGGCCAGAAGAATGACCGTCACGAGCGCCAACACGATCATGGTGAAGAGCAGTATGCCCAAGCTGAAGGTCGTCATCGGCTGCGCTCCTCAGAGATTGACGCCGGAGAATGACATGAACGCCATCGCCATGAGGCCGGCGGTGATGAATGTGATGCCCAAGCCCTGCAGGCCGTCGGGAATGTCGGCGTATTTCAGCTTCTCGCGCACGCCGGCCATCGCCGCGATGGCGAGCGCCCAACCGAAACCCGAGGA
>JBCCPD010000136.1:0-8616 GCA_039025075.1 Pseudomonadota bacterium
CGCCCTCCACCGCCAGCAGCGTTTCGAAAGCCCGCGCCGCGACGCGCGAGCGCGTCACGACGCCGCTTCCCGCACCGGGCGACGCCGAGGAGAGGCCTTGCGGCGCTTCCGGCGCGAAGGTCAAATTGACCGCGAAATCGTCCCGCTCGGCGCGGCCGGCTTGCGTGCGGATCGAGCCCTGCTCCGCGACGAAGATCGCATCGCCTTCCACCAGGACCGAACCGAGCCGGATGTCGCCGCGCCGCGCGCGCAAGGAGGCGTTCCGCGTGACCGAAACCGCGTCGAGATCGACGGCCTCGCCCGCGTCGATCGCCAGAGCCCCCACGCCGACGTTCCGCAGCGTCGCGGCCGCGTCGCCGGCAGAGCCGTCCAAATCGGCCGTCGCCTGGAGGGCGCCGCCGATGGAAGCGCGCGTCAGCGACAGCGCGTCGCCCGATGTCAGCGCCGCGTCGCCCGACACGATCAGCCGTGCCGCGGAGAGGCCTTCGCCCACGCCGACGGTCAGATCGCCGCCCACTTCCAAATTGGTCGCCGACAGCCCGCCGCCGACCTGCAGCGCGCCGTTCGACGCCACCGCGGCTCGGTCCAGAACCGCATCCCCGGCGAAGGTCGCGGTCAGTCTGTCGCTTCGAAGGCTCGTGATCCGCGCCTCGCCGCCGGACAGCAGCGTCGTCGCCCGCGTCGCCTCGACGCGTTCCAGGGTCAGCGCCGCCACCGCCTCGACGTCCAGATCTCGTCCTGCCGAAACATCGACCAGCGTCGCCGCCGCATCGCCGACGATCTCCAGATCGCCGGAGAGGGCGAGCCGCGACGCATCCATGGCGCCGCCCGCGGTCAGAACGCCCCGCGCCGCGGCGGCGTCTTCAAGGGTCAGGCGTCCGCCCGCCATGGCCGTCAGCGCGCCGCCCACGTCCAGACGCGCGATCTCCATCCGGCCGCTGGTGATCGCGGCGATGTCGTCGCCGGCGCCCAGGTCCTGCGCCGTGAGCGCGCCGGCTTGGACGTCGATCGACAGATCCCCCGTCGCCGAGGTCCGTTCCACCGACGCATCGCCTCCCGTCGCCGTGGCCGCGATCGTCGTCGCCGTCGCGTCCGACGCGCTCAAACCCGATCCCGCGGTCGAGGTCAGAGCCTGGGAAGCCGAGACCTGCGACAGCGTCGTCGACCCGCCTGAGGTCAGCGCAAGGCTGAGCGCCGAAGTCTCGGTCAGCGTCAGATCCCCCGCTGCGTCGAAGGACGCGGCGCCCGTCGCCGCGACGCGAAGTCCCCTCAGCGCTCCGCCCGAGCTGGCGGAGATGGTCGCCGCGGACGCGTCTTCCAGCCTCGTCGTCCCTCCCGACGTCGCGATCAGCGCCCCGGTCGACGCCGAGCGCCTCACGGTCAGAGCGCCGTCCGCCCCGGCCGTCAAAGACCCGCCCGCATGGTCAAGCACGGTCCCGTCGCCGCCCGCGGTCAGCGACGCCGTCCCCAGCGTCGACGCCTCGACCCGAAACGACCCGCCGAACGTCCCAGACGCCATCTCGGCCGACACCCCCGACAATGACCCATCGCCCCCGCTCGACACGGAGAGCGTGGAGACTTCGAGGTCCGCAGCGACCAGACCGCCCCCGGCCGACGCGTCCAGAACGCCGCCGGTCAAACGGGTCAGCACCGCGTCGTCGCCCGCGTCGATGGCCGCTTCGTCGAAGGTCGCGTCCGTGACGGAGACGTCCGTCGCGGCGTCGGCGGACAAGGTGGAGACCGCGATCTGCGCCAGATCCGTCCGTGCTTCGGAGGAGCGGACCGACAGCGACGCGGAGCCGATCCGTTCCGCGAGGACGTCGCCTTGGGCGGCGACCGAAACCGCGCCGACCGCGGCAAGATCGCGAAGCGTCAGCTGGCCGGCTTGAACCGTCCCCTGCCCGATCGAAAGATCGCCCGTCAGATCGGCCGACGACAGCAGGAACCCGTCCGCATCTTGCAGGGCGGCCGAGCGGGCGGCGACGGAGAGTTCGGTGAAGGCGTTGTCCACGCGGTCGAGGATAACGTCGCCGCGCGTGCTCGCATCGGACGCTCCATCCGGGGCGCCGACCACCAGATCGGCCAAGCCGTCGACCCGCACCGCTGCGGTCTGGGAAATGCCGGAAGTCCCGAAAAGGTCCGCGCCGTCGGCGTTCGAGCGGACCGAGAGCGCGCCGCCCACTTGGCTGAGGCCCAGCGTCACGCCGCCGGCGACTTCGACCGCCGCATCCCCGCCGGTTTCCAGCGACAGAGCGCCGGCGATGCGGTTCACGGCGCCGCCGAGCGCGTCCGCCTCGAGCGGCAAGTCGACGGCGTCGCCGGCGACCAAGCGCGCGTCGCCGCCGACGATGATCTGGCCGGCGACGGCCTGCCCCGCGAGCACGCGACCGGCGACGGCGTCGAGATCCTGGACCTCGCGGCCATCGGTGGGGTCTCCCAGCCGCGGACCCAGGATGTCGCCCAAAGACGCCGCGGCGGGACCGTCGATGGCCACGGCCGAAAGCGTGCCCGGCGCGTCGGCCAAGGTCCGTATCGAACCTGACGCCTCGGCCGTCAGATCGCCCGACGTCGCGACCCCCGCCATCGCCACGTCGCCGCCCTGCGCCGCGAGGTTCAGCGAGACCGCGTCGACCCTCTCGGCGGAGAGGCCGGCCTGAGAGGATGCCGTCGTCGCGCCCAAACGCAGGTTGTTCAGCGCAAGGTCGCCGACCGCCGAGAGTCCCGACCCGAGCGAGTCGCCCGCTGAGCCGTCGGCGACCGTCAGAGTCGCCCCGGCCTCTGCCGACAGATCGCCCAACGCGAAGCGCGAGAGGGAAATCGCGCCCTCAGCCGAGACCGAGGTCGCGCCGGCCTGTGCGTCGGCGAGCAAGACGTCTCCGCCCGTCGCGCTCAGGCTCAGGGCGCCGGCGGACAGGCGCGAGACCTCCAGCGATCCCGCCTTGATGGCGAGACCTCCCGTCGTCGCCACATCCGTCGCGACCACCGCGCCGACCTGGTCCGACACCTCCAGCGCCTCGGCCCTGAGGTCTCCCACGACGAAACCGTCCGCGTCGCGCAGACGTGCGGCGCCGCCGATGTCCCCCGACACCTCCGCGAACGCGTTGGAGGCGTCGGCGAGCGTCGCATCGCCCTCGGCCAGCACCGTCAAACGTCCCGCCACCGAGACGGCGCCGGTCTGGCTCAACCCGCCGTCGCCGGGCGCGGCATCTTCGCGAACCCGAAGCAGCGCGTCGCCGCCTGCGTTCAGGCCGGAGATCGAGAGAGAGCCGCGGGAGGTGATCGCCACGTCGCCGCCCGCGGTCAACGCGGCCGCTGCTCCGACGCGCGTGCGCAACACGCCGCCAGCGCCTGCGCCTTCCGACAGCAGCACGTCGCCGGAAGCGGACACCGTCAGGTTTCCCTCCGTGAAAACGAGGTCGGTGAAAGGGCCGGCCGCTTCCGACGCGACCGCCGCGACGCCGAGCGGACCGAAGTCCAGCTCCAGCAGGCCGTCGCCGCCGGCCGCCGCGTCGATGGCGTCGTCCGGCAGTTTCAGCACCGACCCGGCGGTGGAACTCAGCGACAACGAACCCGCCTGCCCCGCCCCTGCCGTCGCGCGGATCCGCCCGATCCGCAGGTCGCCGGCGACCTCCACGGCCAGATCGCCCCGCGCATGCACGCGGTGCAGGACGAGACCATCGGTCAGACCGACGAAGCTGGTGGCCGCGTCCGGGCCGAACGTGGTCCGCTCCACCGTCGCGCTTGCCGCGCCGGCGGTGGAAAGCGAGTCGCCGATCACCGCATCCGACAGGTGCGCCGCGCCGGTCGCGGCGACGGACAGAGCGCCGACGGAAAACGCATTCGCCAGCACGTCTCCGGTCGTCGCAGCGGGCGCGCCGGCCGCCGTGCCGATGCCGCCGAGCGTGACCTGCATCGCCCGAATATTGGAGGCCGCGACGCCCTCGGCGCCGATCCCCACCAGCACGCCCGCGCCGCCGACATCCACCCCATTGAGGATCAGCGAGGCCGAGCTCGCCTTTCCGTCGACGACGACGGCCTCCGTCCCCGCAAGCGCGGTCGCGACGAGGGACTGGTCGAGCGCCGATCCGCCGATCCGCAACGGACCCGCCGACGCGACCTCGGCCGAACGGGCGTCGAGCGACAGACCGCCGGCGAAGACGTTGAGCGGATCGTTCAGCGTCACGTCGCCGACGGCGTCGATCGACGCAGCTCCGGCGACGTCGAGCGGGCCGGACTGCGACATGTCGGCTCCGGCCGACGCGGTCAGTCCGCCTCCGACCGTCAGAGCGCCCAGCTCCAACGCGCCGGCGGCCGTCACGGCGACGTCGCCGCCCGCATCGCCCGACAAGGCTCCCAGATCGACGGACCGGAAGGTTCCCCCGACCTCGCCGCCGCGAAGGTCGACCGCGCCCGCAGCGAAGATCTCCAGCTCCCCCGCCACAGCCACGAGGTCGGCGAAGGGCGAGAGATCCGCTGCCGCATCGAGCACCAACGACCCGGAATCGGCATCGTTGCGAGGCGCCGTCGGCGCCGCCACGACGACGTTCGACCCGGCGCCCAGGTCGGTCGCGGCGAAGGACGCGTCAGAAACGATGTCGCCGGCGGTGGCCGTGAGGTCGGCGGAACCGGCCTCCACGAAGCTCAGCTCGACCGAGGCGCCGGTCCCTTCGATCCGCGCCGCCCTCACGCCGTCGAGGCGCAGCGCGCCGTTCGCCTCGGCGAGCACGTCGCCGCCGACGCCGACCCGGCGCAGAACCATGGTCGAGGCCTCGCCGAGCCGGGCATCCCCCGCCACCGCGGCGTCGGTGACTTCCAGAGCGCCCGCGACGTCTCCGGTCGTCAGGGCGTCGACGGCCAGACGGTCGAGCGCGATTGCGTCGGCCCCGGCCGCGGCCGCCGACGAGCTGGTGCCGGCGCCGCCGAAGCCGGCTTGGCCGGCCTGCACGTCGGACGCGGAGATCGCTCCTCCGGCCGATACGGACAACGCGCCGCCGGGCGGCAAGGCGAGGGCGTCCACCGCCGGGGCGCCTGGGCCGACCGCGACCCGCGCGATGTCGACGGAGCCGCCCGCCCGCGCCGTCAAGGCGGAGCGGGCGTAGCCGTCCTCAAGCCGCAGGTCGCCGTCGACCGCCACGTCGACCGCGTCGCCCACGACGGACAGCACGCCGTCGATCCGGTTGCCCGACGCCGTCGCGGCGACGTCTCCGAAGACGCCCGACGCGGCATCCCCGTCGCCCAGGCTGTCGAAGGAGCCGAGGGTCGCGTCCCCCGTGACGGTCAGCACGCCCTGCGCGTCGATCCCGCCCGGCGCGTGAACGCTCAGCGCGCCGGCCGAAACGTCGGCCAGCACGATATCCGCGGCCGACCTCAGCGAGACCGCTCGCCCCGCCGCCGACACGGCGACGGCGCCGCCGAACGCGTTGGGCGCCGAGAGGCTTACGTCGCCGGCCGAGACGATCGTCGTCGCGCCGCCCGTCGTGATGGCCGAACCGACGCCGACGACGGGACCGCCGCTTGCGATGTCGAGCGCGCCGGCGAAAGTCGCCCCGCCCGCTTCGAAGGTCACGCCGCCATCCGCCGCCAAGGCCACGTCGCCCAATCCGGTCAGCGCCGCGCCGCCCCGTACGCGAAGGAATCGCCCCGTCGCCGCGGTCGCCGTAGTCGCGCCGGCCGAGATCAGGTCCAACGACCCTTGGGAGATGTCGAACCCGCCTCCGGCGCCGCCGAGCGCGAGGTCCTGGCCCGCGAGCGAGCGCAACGACAACGCTCCCGCGCCGCCGTCGATGCTCAACGCGCCGGACGCCTCCAGGTCGGCCGCGGCGACGTCCAGCGACGCGGCCAAGCCTTGCAGAACGACCCCGCCGGCCGAAACGAGCGAGGCTGCGCCGACGTCGAGCGCGATGGGCCCGCCGAACAGGTGCCCCGCTTCGGCGTCCAGCGACAGCGCCGCGCCCGAGGTCGCGAAAGACGCCTCGCCCGCGACGTCGATGACGCCTCCGGCCCGGTCCGCCACGGGGCCGGTCGTCGCGACGGAGAGCGTCTGCGCAGTGATCGGTCCGAGCTTCAGCCCGCCGTCCGCCGCCAGGGTCGCGGCGGCCCGGGGCGCGCCGCCGTCCGTGGTGTCGACCGCGACGTGGCCGCCGATCACGTTCGCCGCCCGGCTCAAAGTCACCGCGCCGCCCGCCGTTTCGACGACGACGTCGCCGGCGATGTCGAGCGCGCCGACGGCCGCCTGATCCACCGCACCGCCCGCGCCGATCGTCAAAGCCGACGCCGTCACGGCCCCGAACGTCAGTGCATCGGCGTCGGTGATCGCCACCGCGGCCGGTCCCGACCCGTCCGCGGTCGTGTCGACGAAGATCGCTCCGCCGAAGCGGTTGGCGTTGGAAAGATTTACGGCCCCGCCCTCAGTCGCGAAATCCGCGACGCCGGAGATGTCGAGCACGCCGCTTCCGGTCTGCGACACCGCGCCTCCGGCCGCGACCGACAGCGTCGCGGCGGCTATGTCGCCGAGCTCCAGAGCGCCGTCGGAGGCCAGGACGACGTCCGCCACTGCGGCGCCGCCTGCGGTGGTGTCCACGTCGATCGGCCCGAAAGCGTTGCCGGACGCGCCGAGGTTCACGGCGCCGCCGCCGGTGGTCACGCGCGTCGCCGCCGCGGTCGCCGTCCCGCTCTGCACGACCCCGCCGAGCGCCGTCACGCTCAACGCGTCCGCTTCAGTGTCGCCTAGGACGAGCGCCGCCGCGCCCAGGTCCAGCGTGACGTCGGCTGCGGCCGCGCCGCCCTGCGCGGTGGCGACCGCGATCTCTCCGCCGAAGACGTTGCCGGCATTCGTCAGGACCACCGATCCGCCGGAGGTGGCGATGGCGACGTCGCCGGCGACGTCGATCATGCCCGCCGCGCTCTGGCTCACCGGACCTCCGGCGCTCAGGGTCAGAGGGCCGCTCGTCGCGACCTGTCCCAGCTGCAGGCCGGAGGCGGCGACGAGCGAGATCTCCGCCGCGGAGATGTCGATCTCGCCGCCGAACGCGTTGCCGGACCCGA
This sequence comes from Pseudomonadota bacterium, assembly GCA_039025075.1. Taxonomy (GTDB): domain Bacteria; phylum Pseudomonadota; class Alphaproteobacteria; order Rhodobacterales; family Rhodobacteraceae; genus Albimonas. Next base: position 7,045 of record JBCCPD010000136.1, read on the forward strand.
GCAGAGCCGCGGGACCGCCCGCGGTCAGGTCGAGCGTCTGCACGTCGAGGACGTGAGAGGCGCCCTGTCCGACCGCGCCGCCGGCGGTCACGGCGAGCGCGTCGGCGGAGATGTCTCCCAAGGTCAGGTCGCCGGCCAAGGACAGCTTTACGGTCGCCGCCGCCGCGCCGCCCGCTTCGGTGTCGACGGAGATCGGCCCTCCAACGACCCCGCCGGCGCGTTGCAAAGACACCGCGTCGCCCGAGGTGACGAAGGAGGCGGCGCCCGCGATCGACGTGGTTCCGGCCGCCGCCTCGTCCACCGCTTCCCCGGCCGTCAGCGCGAGGGAGGCGAGCGAGACGTCGCCCAGCGACACTGCGCCGCTCGAAACCACCGACGCGTCGCCGTCGCCCAGCAGCGACAGGCGGCCGCCGAAGACGGCGCTTCCGCCGGTCAGGTCGATCGACGCCGCCTCGAAGCGCGACTCGCCCGAGGTTTTGATGAGGCCGCCGCCGCTGAGCGCTCCGCTCGCCGTCACGTCGAGCGTGGTCGCCGCGATGTCGCCAAGCTGCACCGACCCCTCGGCGACGAGGGTCACCGCCTGGGGCGCGCCGAACAGGTCTCTTGTGTTGAAGGACACAGGTCCGCCGAAACGGTTGCCGGCGTGGCCGAGGGTCACGGCCGCGCCGCGGGTCTCGAAGGTCGCGGCGCCGGCGATGTCGAAGGCCTCCGCGGTTCCCAGACCGTCCCTGCCGACCGCCGACAGGGACGCGGCCTGCAGGTCGCCGAAGGTCAATGTCCCGCTGGCCGACGTCGCCGCGAGACCGCCCGCCAGGTCGGCGTCGGGAACGGTCAGGTCGGTGCGCGCCCGCAGCGTCACGAGATCCGTCGGGGCCATGCCCGTGCCGATCAGACCCTGCGGCGCGGACAGGGACAGCGTGGTCCTCGCGATCAAGTTGGGCGATCCGTCGATGCGGATCGCGCCGACGCCGTCGCTCGGGCGCCCGGCGAATGCGGCGTCGGCGACGAAGCTCAGTACGTCTCCGGCGACGGTGGCCGTGCCGATCACGACGTCGCGGCCCGCCTGAAAGGCGATGCTGTCCGCGCGGAAGTTCACCAGGACGCCGCCCGCCTCGAAGACGATGTCGCGAGAGGCCTGCAGCGTGACGGCGCCGTTGATCGCCGCGATCGAGCCGGCGTTCACCACCAGGTCGTTCGGCTGGACGTCCTCGACATCGACGTCGCCGGCGATGTCGTCGCCGCCAGAGGAGACGATGCGGATGTCGCGCGGATCGAACAGGATCTCGCCGACCGCGCCCAAGGGGGCCGACAGGTCGACCTCCCCCGCGAAGGCCAGATCGAGGCGCGAGGAGACCTCGACGAAACCGCCGTCTCCGCCGTTTCCGCCGCCTCGGGCCCCTACGCTCCCGTAGAACAGAGTCGCATCGTCAGACCAGAAGATAGCCTCGCCGCCGTCGCCGACGTCGCGGGCGGAGACCGTGACGAAGGCCCCGCGCTCCACCGCGACCCGGTCCGCCGGGCGCAGGCCGCCCTGCTCGGGGCCCGCGCCCTCCCGGCCGCCGCCGACGCGCA
>JBCCPD010000137.1:0-8612 GCA_039025075.1 Pseudomonadota bacterium
CCCAGGCGCAGGCCGCGGCGGTTGATGGTGGCGTCGGAGCGGCCGTAGATCACCGAGCCGCCGGAGGGGGCGATGCGGATCCAGTCGCCGTGACGCCAGACGCCGGGATAGGTGTCGAAATAGCTTTCGTGCAGGCGGGAGCCGTCCTCGTCGCCCCAGAAGTAGAGGGGCATGGCGGGGGAGGGGCGGGTGCAGACGAGCTCTCCGACGGCGTCGTCGAGGCGGTGTCCGGCCTCGTCCCAGGCCTCCACCGCCATGCCGAGCCAGCGGCACTGCATCTCGCCGGCGCGGACCGGGAGCAGAGGGCAGCCGCCGACGAAGGCGCCGGCGAGGTCGGTGCCGCCGGAGATCGGCGCAAGCCAGCAGTCGGGGGCGACGTGGGCGTAGATCCAGTCATAGGCCTCCGGCGGCAGGGGGGAGCCGGTGGCGGAGACGGAGCGGATGGCGGAAAGATCAGCGACTTCGGTGGGTTTGACGTCGTCCTTCATGCAGGCGGTGAAGTAGGCGGCGCCGGCGCCGAAATAGGTGACGCAGGTCTCGCCGGCGAAGCGCCAGACCTCTCCCATGTCTGGGTTGTTGGGGGCGCCGTCGAAGATCGTCAGGGCGCAGCCCTTGAGGAGGGCGACGAGCTGGGTGTTCCACATGATCCAGCCGGAGGCCGTAAGCCACTGGAATACGTCGTCTTCCTTGAGGTCGGCGTGGAGGGTGAATTTCATGGCCTCCAGCAGGATGCCGCCGTGGGAGTGGACGATGGGCTTTGGGTTGCCCGTCGTGCCGGAGGAGTAGACGACCCAGAGGGGGGCTTGGAAGGGGACCTGGACGGTCGGGGGCGCGCCTTGGCCGTCGGGGGCGGTGGCGGCGTCGAAGTCTTCGGAGTCGGGGAGGGCGGGCGCGCGCTCCAACAGTCTGGCGCAGAGGGTTTTTTCGAGGGTGGGGAGGGCCTGACGGACCTCGGCGACGAAGGGGCCGCGGTCGATCCGGCGGCCGTTGTGGACGTAGCCGTTCGCGGCGATGAGGATTTTCGGCTCGATCTGGCGGAAGCGCTCCACGACGGCGGCCTTGCCCATGTCCGGGGAGCAGAGGGACCAGATGGCGCCGAGGGAGGCGGCGGCGGCGAAGGCGATGAGGCTCTCGGGGCCGTTGGGGAGGATGGCGACGACGCGGTCGCCTTGGGTCACGCCGAAGGCGGAGAGGCGGCGGGAGAGGGCGCCGGCGCGGGCGGCGAACTCGGCGCGGGCGAGGGTTCCGCGGGCGGTTTCGCGGCGCCAGCGGATGGCGGTTTTGTCCGGGTCTTCTTCGGCCCAGCGGAAGAGCTGATCCGTGTAGTTGAGGGTCGCGCCGGGGAACCAGTCGGCGCCGGGCATGGCGTCTGAGCCGAGGGCTCGGGTGGGGGGCGAGGAGAAGCGCAGGTCGAAGAAGGCGGCGAGGGCCGGCCAGAAGCCCTCGGCGTCCTCCACCGACCAGCGCCAGAGGGCGTCGTAGTCGGGGAAATCTCCGCGGCCCGTGTCGGAGAGCCAGCGCATGAAGCGGGCCATTTCCGAGGCCTCCGCCCGCTCCGCCGAGGGGGTCCAGAGGATCGGGGCGTCGCCGGCGTCGGGCGCGGCGTCCGGATCGGCTTGGACGGCTTGGGTCATGGCGGGCCTCCGGCAGGGCGGATCGCGGCGGACGGCCGCGAGGATTGCCCGAAGGGTGTAGCCGATGGGACTCGTGGGGTGAAGATCGCGGGGCAAGGCCCTGGCGGGGGTTGCGGTTTCGCCGGGGGGCCGCGAAGCTTCCGCCCGCCATGACCGCGCCCGCGCTCGACATTCAGAGAACCGCCGATGGAGCGGAGGTGACGCTCGCCGGCGCTTTGGTCACGGCAGGGCTGGGCGCGGTGGAGCGCAGGTTCGCGGAGCTGCGCGAGGCCCGGACCGTGACGCTGGATCTGACGGCGCTGGAGGCGCTGGACACGGGCGGCGCCTGGCTGATCGCAGATCTGCGCGCGCGGCTGGAGCGGGAGGGGGCGACGGTGTCGGTGATCGGCGCCTCGAACGCTCAGGGCGCGCTGCTGGAGACGGTCACGAAGAGCCTGCCGGCGGAGGCGGGCGAGGAGGCGCCGCCGAGCGGGTTCGTGCCTTGGGTGGCGGGGATCGGCGAGGCGACGGTCGACGGGTGGAACGGGTTCGTTTCTCTGCTGGGCTTCCTCGGGCTGACGTTGAGCCGGCTGGCGGGGACGATCGTGCGGCCTTGGCGGCTGCGGGGCGCCTCCCTCGTGCATCACATGGAGGAGGCGGGGTTCAACGCGGCGCCCATCGTGGCGCTGATGGGTTTTTTGATCGGCGTCGTGCTGGCCTTTCAGGGCTCGGCCCAGCTGCGGCAGTTCGGGGCGGAGGTCTTCGTGGTGGACCTGATCGCCATTTCGATCCTGCGGGAGCTGGGGATCATGCTGACGGCCATCATCGTCGCCGGGCGCTCCGGCTCGGCGTTCACGGCGTCGATCGGGTCCATGAAGGTGCGCGAAGAGATCGACGCGATGCGGACGCTGGGGCTAGACCCGATCGAGACGTTGGTGCTGCCGCGGACCTTGGCGCTGCTGATCTGCCTGCCGATCCTGGGGTTCATCGCCAATGTCGCGGGGCTGTTCGGCGGAGCGTTGATGAGCTGGCTGGAGCTGGGGGTGAGCCCCGGCATGTTCCTGACGCGGCTGCAGGACAACACGGACGTCTGGCACCTGGCCGTGGGGATGATCAAGGCGCCATTCTTCGCCTTGGTGATCGCCGTGGTGGCGTGCTGGCAGGCGATGCAGGTGGGCGGGTCGTCCGAGAGCGTCGGCCAGCGCACGACGGCGAGCGTGGTGCAGTCGATCTTTCTGGTGATCGTGATCGACGCGCTCTTCTCGATCTTCTTCGCGGAGATCGGGGTGTGATGGACGGGGCGGTTCAGGCGCAGGGCGCGGCCGGGGCGGGCGCGCGCGAGGCGGTGATCGAGGTGCGGGGCCTGAAGAACGCGTTCGGGCCGCAGGTGGTGCATGAGGATCTGGATCTCGATGTCTGGCGGGGGGAGGTGCTGGGCATCGTCGGCGGGTCGGGCACCGGCAAGTCGGTGCTGCTGCGGACCATCGTGGGGCTGAACCGGCCCGCGGCCGGCTCGATCAAAGTGCTCGGCGTGGACGTCGTGAACGGGACGGAGGCGGCGCGGCGCGAGGTCGAAAAACAGTGGGGCGTGGCGTTTCAGGATGGGGCGCTTTTTTCCTCGCTGACCGTTCTGCAGAACGTGATGGCGCCGATGCGCGAGCATCTGAAGATGTCCCACGGGCTGATGAAGGCTTTGGGGGAGCTGAAGATTTCTCTGGTGGGGCTGCCGCCGCTGGCCTGCGGCAAGTTCCCGTCCGAGCTGTCGGGCGGCATGAGGAAGCGCGCGGCGCTGGCGCGGGCCTTGGCGCTCGACCCGCAGATCGTGTTTCTGGACGAGCCGACGGCGGGGCTCGATCCCATCGGCGCCGCCGCCTACGACGACTTGATCGGGGAGCTGCAGCGCAGCCTGGGGCTGACGGTGTTCATGGTCACCCACGACCTCGACAGCCTTTATGCGATCTGCGACCGCATCGCGGTGCTGAGCCGCAAGAAGGTCCTGGTCGAAGGGCCCATCGAGACGATGACCGCGGTCGATGACGCGTGGGTGCAGGAGTACTTCACCGGGCCGCGCGCGCGCGCCGCGCAGGCGACGGAATAGAGGGGGGAGGGCGATGGAAACCCGGGCCAACTACGTGCTGATCGGGGCCTTCACGCTGGCGGGCATCCTGGGGGCCTTGGGCCTGCTGCTGTGGCTGGCGCAGGTGCAGGTGGACCGGCAGTTCGCGACCTATGAGGTGCTGTTCGAGGATGTCTCGGGCCTCGGCAATGCCGGGGACGTGCGGTTCAACGGCCTGCAGGTGGGACAGGTGACCGGCCTGCGGCTGGACGACGACGACCCGTCGCAGGTGCGCGTGACCATCGAGGTGGACGGGGCGACGCCGGTGAAGACCGACACCACGGCGACGCTGGAGCTGCAGGGGGTCACGGGCGTGAGCTTCGTGGCGCTTTCAGGCGGCACGCCGGAGGCGGCGCTGATGCCCGAGGGCGGGGTGATCGCCACGGAGCGCAGCGCGATCCAGTCGATCTTCGAGGGCGCGCCGGAGCTGCTGGAGCGGGCCATCGCGTTGCTGGAGGACGTCAATTCGGTGGTGGACGACCAAAATCGTCAGGCCATCGACGACGTTCTGGCGAACCTGGCGAGCGCGTCGGGGCGGCTCGACCGGACCTTGGAGGATTTCGAAGCGCTGTCGGGCCAGCTGGGGAGCGCGGCGGAGACGGTGGCGGGCTTCACCGACCGGCTGGGCGGGCTGGCGGACACCGCCGACACGACCTTGCAGACGGCGACGACGACGCTGAGCACGGCGACGGGGGCCATCGTGCGGGCGGAGGGGACCATCGACGCGGCGAGCGCGGCGCTCGACACGGCGCGGGCGACGTTCGGCACCGCCGACGAGCTGATGCAAGGCGATCTGGCGGCGCTGATCCGCCAGGGCTCGGACGCCGCGGCGCAGCTGGAGACGACGTTGCAGACGCTGGAGCCGGCGGCGGCGGCGACGCTCGCCGCGACGCAGGATCTGGCGGAGACGCGCGTTCCCGCGCTTATCGATCAGGTGCAGGGCACGGCCGCGACCATCGAGACGCAGGTGGCGAGCGTGGGGGCCGACGCGTCCTCCGCCGTGCGGCGCTATGAGGAGCTCGCCGTGGCGGCGGAGCAGCGCGTGCGCCAGGCGGAGGCGGCGTTCGTGGCGTTCGAAGAGGCGGTGGGGGAGGCTCAAGTGATGATCGGCTCGGTCACGCGGACCTCGGACGCGGTGACCGCGTTCCTGAGCGAGGATGCCGCGACGCTGACCGAAGAGGCGACGGCGACGCTCGCCTCCGTGCGCGGCTTCGCCGAGACGCGGCTGCCGCAGCTGAGCGACCAGGTGGAGGCGACCCTGGCGACGCTGGAGCGCGAGGCGACGTCCCTGTCGGGCGAGGCGCAGGGTCTGATCGCCCAGGCGACGGCGCGGCTGAGCGAGGCGGAGGGGACGCTGCGGGCGCTGGACGGCACGCTGGAGCAGGCGACGACGACCATGGCCTCGGTGCAGCGGACCTCGGACAACGTCAACGCGATCGTGGAGGGCGACGGCGCGGCGCTGGTGGCCGAAGCGCGGGCGGTGGCGGCGACGGCGCGCGAGGCGGTGGACGCGGTCAACGCGGCCGTGCAGGCGGAGCTGCCGGCGGTGATGGAGGCGGTGCGCAGCGCCACCGAGGCGGCCAACGGCCTCTTCGACCAGGCGGGCGGCGACTTTTCGGCCCTGTCGGAGCAGTTCGGCGGCCTCGCGTCGCGCGGGCGGGTGGCGGTGGAGGCGGCGATCGAGACCTTCGGCGCCGCCAACGCGACGCTGGAGGCGGTGACCGGGGCCATGGCCACGGCAGAGGGCACGTTGGAGACGGCCGAGCAGACCTTCGCCTCGGTCAATCGGGTGATCGACGAGGATCTGGACGCCATCGTTCTGGACGTGCGCCGGGCGGTGGAGTCGCTGACCGGCGTCATCGACGGGGCCAGCGGCGACATCGAGGCGATCTCCTCCGAGGTGCTGTCGGCCTCCCGCTCGGCGGCTCAGCTGACCGGCAATCTGAACGCCGCGGTGTCGGAGAACCGGCGGCAGGTTTCGGATTTCCTGCGGGTGGGCCTGCCGGCCTTCATCCGCTTCACCGACGAGGCGCGCCGCCTGATCGTCAATCTCGAACGTCTCGCCAACCGGGTGGAGCGCGATCCGGCGCGCTTCCTGTTGGGCACGACCAGCTCGGAGTTCCGCCGATGACCCGCCGATCCTACCGCCGGGCCGCCCGGGTCGCTGGCGCGCTCGCGCTGAGCGCGGCGGCGGCGGCGGGCTGCGCCCCGCTGGATCAGCTGAACGCCGTGGCGACGCCGACGGACCTGTATCTGCTGACGCCCAAGAGCACCTTCGACGCGGATCTGCCGAAGATCCGCGAGCAGATCGTGGTGGACGTGCCGACCGCGACGGCGGCGGTCAGCACCGACCGGATCGCGGTGCAGCCGAGCCCGCTGGAAGTGCAGTACCTGCCGGGCGCGCGCTGGGTGGACCGGGCGCCGATCATCATCCAGGCGCTGCTGATCGAGAGCTTCGAGAACAGCGGCAAGGTCGGCGCCGTGGGACGCTCCAACGTCGATCTGCGCGCCGACTACGTGATCGTGACCGACGTGCGGGAGTTTCAGGCCCAGGTGCCGCAGGACGCGCCGGACAGCGCCTTGGAGGTGCATGTGCGGCTGAACGTGAAGATCATCGATGCGGAGCGGGACCGCATCGTCGCGTCGGAGTCGTTCGAGCGCGTCACGGTCGCGGCCAGCGACGGCATGGAGGACGTGGCCTTCGCCTTCGACGAGTCGCTGGGCGCGGTGATGCGCAAGGCGGTGGAATGGAGCGTGCGGGAGATGGCCGCACGCCCCATCTCGCGGCGCAACCGGCGGGCGTTTTAGGCGCGAGGCTCCGAGGGCGGCGAGACGGTGGGCGGGGCCGCGGGGGTCAGCGCCCCGCCAAGAACGCGTCGGCGATGCGGGCGAAGGCTTCGGGGGCGTCCTGGCAGAGGCGGTGGTCGGCGCCCGGCATCTCTTGCGCCTCGGCGTTCGGCAGTCGGGCCAGGCCGCGGTCGATCTCCCGGCGCTCGATGGCGGTGTTTTCGGCCCCGCGGAAAAGGAGCGTGGGGGCGGCGACGTCCACCTCGTCCCAGCGGTCCTGCAGCATGTCGCGCATGGTGCGCAAAACCGTCGCCGGGTCGTAGCGCCAGCGCCAGCCGTCCGGGGCCTGGTGCAGCGCCGTGGCAAGCCAGTGGGCGCGCACCTGCGGCGGCCAACGTTCGGAGAACGGAGTGGCCGCCATGGCGTCCTGCGGGGTCGCGAAGGGATGCGCGGCGAAGCGGCGTTCCTGCGCCTCGACCTGCGCGACGACCGACGGGCGGAGGCCCATGGCGATGTCGCCCAGGGCCAGGGCCCCGACGCGCCGCGGCAGGCGCGTGGCGAGCAGGACCCCCAGGGTCGCCCCGGTGGCCTGCCCGACGATGGCGAAGCGGTCGAGGCCCAGCGCCTCGACGATCTGGACGAGGTCGTCGACATGCGCGTTCAGACCGTGCGGGGTCTGCGGCCGGTCGCCGTCGCCATGGCCGCAGAGATCGGGGACGAGGATCGGACGGCCGAGCCGGGAGGCCGCGATCGCATGGTCGAAGACCCGGCGGCAGGTGCGGCTGGGATGCAGCCAGAGCACCGGCTCGCCCTGGCCCGGAACCGCCGTGAGCGCGGCCGCCCGCCCGCCCGGGAGGGTCAGGCGCCGGTGGCGCGCCGTCTGGGGCAGAACGCCCGGCGCCCGGTCGGCCAAGGGCGAGGCGGCGGAAAGATCGAAGGGCATGGGGTCGCCTCCTTAGCGCGCCGGGGCCCCCTGCCCGCCGCGTCAATGACTGTCGAACAGGTCCTGATAGCGCGACACCGCGGCCTCCGTCGCGCGCCGTTCCTCGGCCGTCGGCGCGGCGGGATCGGCGGCGATGGGCAGCGCGCCCAGCTTCATGAGCGCCGCCATCAGCAAGAAGCGCGCCTTGGTGGAGGTGAGATTGGATCCGCCGATGAACTCGCCGCCCGGATTGGCCGTGCCCTCGCCGTTGCCGCGCCCGACCCGCGCCACCGGCAGGCCCGAAAAGACCGCGCGGCTGAGCATCGCCTGGCGCGGGGGCGAGGGCAGGATGCCATAGGGCGAGAGACCCTCGGCCACGATGCCGGCCAGACGGCCGCGGCGCAGCATGGCGTCGAGCAGGGCCGTCAGATCCGCCTCGTCCTCGGGCGCGCCGCCGGCGTCCTCGATGGCGTAGCTGGCGTCCTTGACGATCATCACCGAGGCGATGGCCTCCGGCAGGAGCGCGCCTTGGGGGTCGAGCACCTGGACGGGAACCCGGCGGAGGGCGCCGTCGCGCAGGGCCGCCGCCTCCGTCGCCTCGGGCAGCCGGGTCAGGCGCAGGTCGGAGCGCCAGGTGTGCTTGCGCGCCGGCAAGTAGTGCACCTCCGCCTCGCCGCGGAAGCTCACGCCGCCCAGCACGCCGCCGAAGCCGGTCGCGACGTAGCCGCCGGGGCGGGCGTCGACCTTGGCCACCTCCCGCGCCGCGTAGATCAGCTGATCCTGCACCAGGACCACGCCGAGACTGTTGGCCCCCTGCTCGTCCGCCCAGACGCGGTCGGCGATCAGCCGCGCGGCGTCGATCAGGTTCTGCGGACCGTCATGGCTGGTCTGCCCTTGGGGCCGCTGCGCCGCGCAGCCGACCAGCGGGCGGCGGCTGTCGATCAGAAGGTTCAGCCAATAGGCCGTCTCCTCGATCTGCGGGGAGCCTTGGGTCCAGATCGCGCCCTCGTAGCGGCCGGACTCGAGCGTCGACTGCACCGCGTTGGTGACGCCTGCGAGGTCGGCGCGGGAGGGACCGGCGTAGAGGTGGAACGGGTAGTAGGGGAAGAAGTCGCGGCCCCGCGTCTCCGGCGGGATCGGACCGTCGCCGCGGTCCGTTCGGGCCTCGGCCGGC
>JBCCPD010000138.1:0-8606 GCA_039025075.1 Pseudomonadota bacterium
GAAGACGAAATGATAGACGCCGGCCTCTGCGGTCGGGGCCAGCCCTTGGCGTTGCGCGGCCCAGGACGCAACGAGTGTGTCGAGCTGCGTCGCAAGCATCACCTTGTCCCTTCCCTGCCTTGCCGAGCACCGTCGTCAGCAAAGAACATGTGCGCGTCGTCGCCGACGCACACGGACGAATTTCGGACGTGGGCGCGTCACTGTTTCGGACCTGCGCCTCGCCTGTCCGGGCTATAGTCCGCCTGAAGGAGCTTCGAGATGAGCGACGTTTTTGATGATCGCTTCGACCCGGACGCCCTGCGCGCGCAGGTGCGCAGCGTCGCCGAACTCAGCGACGTGCTTGCGCGCACCTCCGCCTGTTTGGATCGACTCGAGTTCGACACGGCCGCGCGACGACGCACGCTGATGGCGATGGAGGAGCTGACGATCAACGCCCTGATGCATGCGGAGCCGCCGGAAGGAGTGTTCCTGATCACGTCGGTCGCGCGAGAACGGGTCCGGTTGCGCATCGTTTATCGCGGCCCTGAGTTCGACCCCTCGAACGTCTCCCTGCCCGGTCCTGCCAGACCAGAGACACTTGGCGGGCAAGGTCTGCGGTTGGCGCAGGCCGCAGCGGACACGCTGCTTTATCGGCGCCGGGGCGTCATCAACGAAGTCGACGTCTCGGTGTCGCCGCGAGCTTGAAGCCGCGTCCGCGACGCCGCGGCGACCAACGCAGGGGAGGCCGCTCATGGCTGAAGAACGCAACTACGTCGCCCGCACGGACAGCGCCGTCGACGAGATCCTGTCCCGCCATCAGGAGGTTCGGGCGCGCAACCACGGGGAACTCGACGCGGTCGGCGTCTCCGCCGACCGACTGGCGCAGCGCGCGCGCATGAACGGCACGCACGCGATCTGCGCCCGAGTCCGCGCCTCGGCCGAGGGCGGGCAGGTGATCGAGCCGCAGGAAAAGAAGCCGTCGGGCAAGCGTCGGCGCATCCGTCTCTGACCGCCGCCGCCGCAGTCGTTTCCTCAACCAGGTTGAGCTGCGTGCCGTCCGATTTTCGTCCGGCAGAGCCGCGAACGCGGTGATTACTTCACTTTCCAAGCGGGTCGTCTTCCGATCGCCGCGACGTCCGTCCCGGAAGAGCGTGCAACGGTGTTGCTTGTCGCTCAATGCATGGAGAGCGTCCTATGAGCAAAAGCAACGCGAACGTGAACGTCACGGTCCACGGCCTCGACGGATACGTCACCTTCGACACGAGCCGTGACATCGGCGACCGCAAGGACCGGTCGGAAGAGCTCACCTGGGCGATGAACCAATCCGTCACGAACATGGAGGCCCTGAGCGGCACCATCGATGAGGAGATCGCGGCGCTCAAGAATGGCGATTTCGAACAGAACAGTTCGATCTGGAGCGAAAAGACGCTCAAGAACGAAACGCATGCTGCAAACGAAGACACGGCGACGCTTCTCAACATGTGCCCGCCGTCGGTCGTCGCCGAGATGGACCTTTCGGACGACGAGAAAGAGTATCTGACAATGGCGGGGGCGCTGAAGTACGGCTGCGGTCTGACCGGCGACGACCTCGAAACCGCGCTGAAGAACTTCTACGAGCTCAGCCCTGCCGAACGCTCGGCCATGGCGGAGCAGTTCTCGACCATGGGCGGCGAGCTTTCGGCGGAAGACGACAAGCACGGCAGCAGCAACAACAATAACAATGACCTTTCAAGCATTCAGGTCGACTATGATACGCCGACCGACGAGCAGGCGAACGCCGCCTATTTCCTGCTGAAAGCGGACTCCGACACGATCGACTGGCTGAACAGCGCGGATGCGGCCAATGGCGACACCGCCGTCCTCGACGACATCATGAGCGGCGACCTCGATGAAGGCTCCCTGCCGTCGTCCTACTCCGACGACTACGACGCCGCCAAGCTGTCGGGAAGCAACTACAGCGACATGGCTGCGTCGGGAGCCGACGATCTGGACGATATCCTCAAGTCCTACGTGCTGAACCAATACAACGACCTTCGCGCCGAAAACGGCGAGGCGATCATCGGCGCGTCCATGTCGGCCGACGGGCCCGCAGAGCCGCAGACTAACTTCATGGAGAACATCGGCGTCTCCTCCGATGATGCGGAGAACATCTACAAGCTGGCTCAGATCCTCAGCGGCTTGGACGGCCTCGACTCGACCCAGCAGGCCGAGCTCTTCAGGAAGTTGACCGACGGGACAGCCGGCGTCGAGACGACCAATCTGTCGTTGACCCTGGAGGCGATGGCGGAGGACGAGCCGACCATGACGTCGGACGACGTAGCGTTCATCGAGGACACGTTTCTCGGCGACGACGCCGACACGCCGCTCTACGACCTTGAAGGCCCCAACGGCATCGACAACAGCGAGGTCCTCTATGCCGCGCTCAGCGGCGACGGCTTCGACGACGCGGTGGATATGAACTACTATGCCCAGCTCACCACGGCCGGGGCCACCTACGACTCCTCGGCGGACGGCATCCTCACCGAGGACGAAGCTCAGGACATCTTGGACAAGTTCTCGGTCGACGACGACGAGACCACCAGCGGCCTCGCCGCCGCCATGGCGAACGGCACGCTGTCGACCGACCAGGCGACGCTGCTGAGCGCCCATCTGGACGACGACGTCCTGACGGACGGCGATGTCGCCAACATCCAAACGGCGCTCTCGATGAGCGGGATCGACGACAGTGATGGCGCCACGTCCGTGGCGGAAGCTCAGATGGCGATCGACAAGTTCTCGCTCGACGACGACGAGGACACGACCGATCTGGCGGAGGCGATGTACCAGGGCACGCTGACGGCGGATCAGGCGGCGCTGCTCAACGCGCACAGAAACGACGACGGCGTGACGGACGCCGACCGCCTCAACATCGATCGGACGCTCGAGGCGAGCGGCTACAACCCGGTGGAGCTGACGGAGGCGCAGGTCGACACGCTGATCCTGGATCTGGGTCTCGATGGCTCGGACTCCGACGCGCCCGACCCCGACGCGCTCAAGACCGCGATCCTCAGCGGCGCCTTGTCGAGCAGTCAGGCGACCTGGCTCAACGACAATCAGTGGAACGACGGCGTCACCACGGACGATCAAGACGTGGTCGCTTCGGCGCTCGAAACCTACGGGCTCGACACCAGCGGCATCTCTCTGGCCGAGGCGGAGACCGCGGTCTCCCACATGGACCTGGACGACGACGTCACCGAAACAGAGAAGAACCAACTGGCGCGCGCGATGGTGACGGGCGACCTCACCTACGATCAGCGCAACATGCTCAAGCTCCACCAGGTGGACGGCGACATGACCAAGTCCGACACGGCGGTCGTCCAATCGGCGTTGCGCGCCGATGGCTACAGCACGTCGACCAACGGCTCGAACACCACCTACAACACGTCCGAGAGCGGGACCTCCTCCAGCATCAGCAACTACAACAATCCCAACTACACGACCGAAGATCCGACGCTGTCGGAGTGCGAAGATACGCTCAACAAGCTCGACAACTTCGACAGCGTCTTCATCCTGCAATACGCTGATGAGATGTCGAGCGGGTCATTGACCCTCGATCACGCCAACACGTTGTTGCGCCACCTCGACGACTCCGGCCTGTCCGAAGACGATCAAAAGCTCATCTATTCGACGATCCTGTCATCGCAGGCCAATGCCGAGGTCGCCAACCAGGAGATCTGGGACGCCGAGACCGAAAACGGGATCGACCTCGACAACGACGGCGTCATCGGCAGTCCGTGGACCGACGGGCTCCAGGACGGGCCGACATCCGAAGGCGGCTGCATCGACGATGAGGATCTGGCCTCGTTGATGTTCGAGGTGATGCAGGACCGCTGCGAGGCGCTGGACTCCTCGGTCCGGTCCTACGCGTCGATGGTCCAGGACAAGAACCTCGAGATCAAGCAGATGAACGCGGCGTTGGAGGTGATCCCGACCGACGACGACGACTTCAGCCTGGACACCATGGTCACCGATCCCGAGTCCGGCGAGGAGATGACGCTCGAAGATTTCTGCAACGAGCATGACGTCACGATCCCGGAACACGATGGCGACACGCTCAGCACGGAGCAGTGCGCCACTCTGCGGACGTCCATCACCAACAGGACGAACTCGCTGACGTCCGACAGCCAGCTCGCGATGACGCAGCTGCAGACGGCGATGAACAAATACGAGCAGGCGGTGAGCGCGCTCACCAACTTCATGAACTCCTGGCACGAGATGATGATGGAAGTCCTGCAGCACATGTGATCGGCGACAGCAAAGAGGAGGCCGCGCCATGAACGCAGCGGTGGAGATGACCGAAACGGACATCCGCAACGCTCTGGTCAAGATTGGGCGGGTCCCGGAGGGCGATCCCGACGGCGTGGCGGCCGTGATCGCCCGCCTTGCCAGCGGCGAGATGACGATGCGCGAGGCGCAGGGCATTCCGACCGCCGAGGTCGAGGCCGCCTACGCCCGGGGCTTCGGGCGGTTCCAGGCGGGACGCTACGAGGAGGCGGAGAAGATCTTCGGCTATCTCTGCCTTCTCGACCAGAACGTCGCCAAGTACTGGTCGGCGCTCGGGGCCTGCCGCTTCAACCTCGGTGCCTACGCCCCGGCCGTCGTGGCCTACGGCATGGCGTCGAACGCCGATCCCGACGACCCCAAGCCCCATTTCCGAGCCGCCGAAGCCTTCCTAAAGAGCGGAGAGACGGAGCTCGGCGCCAGGGCGCTCCAGGCGAGCATCGACGTGGCCGGAAGCCATGCGCAGCACGCAGGCCTCAAGGCCAAGGCCCAAGGTCTCCTCGACGTGATCAACGATCGCTGAGCCATGGCCGACAGCGACATCAAGACCGGCGGCGCAAGCGGGACCGCGTCCGCCGTCTCGTCGACCTCGGCGGTCCAGCGCGCCGCGCTGGACGAGACGAGCGACGTCGGCGCCGGTCAGCTCGGGAGCGGCGTCACCGTCTCGCAAAGCGGCGGATCCCGCTACGGCGGCGGCGTCTCCTTCCAAGACCTCGACGCCGGCGGCTCGCAGGAACTGAGCGCGCTCGCGCTCCAGATCACCTTCATGTCGCAGGACATTCAGGACAACAGCGCGACGCTCGCCGAGACGCTGCTGAAGGGCATCCAGGCGCGTCAGAAGCAGCTCGACGCGCTGCAGACCCAGAACCAGACGGAATCCGCCGAGAAGACGACCAAGGCGGAGAAGAAGGCCCGCAAGAGCGGCCTCTTCGGTTGGATCATGCTCGGGGTCAGCACGGTCATGACCATCGCCTCCGCCGGCTCGCTAACGGGTCCGGCGGTTGCGCTCATGGCGATTTCGACCGGGCTGGGCCTTGCTCAGCAGGGCCTCAACGCCTTCGGCGCATTCGACAAGCTGGCCGAGAAGAACCCCAAGGCGATGGCGGGCATCAACGGGGCCATGATGGCGCTGCAGATCGTGACCTCGATCGCGAGCGCGCGGTTCGCCAAGGCGGCGGAAACCGTCGCCGAAGCCGCGGAGGTGGTCGCGGACGTCGCCGCGCCTGCGGCCCAGACGGCCGCGCAGGTCTCGACCGCCGCCGAAGGGGCCGCGGACCTCGCCGAAGTCAGCCAGCTCGCCCAAGAGGTCAGCGATCTGAGCCTCATCAAGAGCGTGCTCTCCACCGGCGAGCAGATGACCGCCGCCGCCAACGGCGAGGAGCAGGCCGAGATCTTCCTGGACGGCATCGACGAAGCGCTGGGGATCCTGTCCGATACCGCCGCGGGGCGCACGACAAGCGGCGGCGCGTTGCTCGGCGAGGCCAGCCTCAACGAGGCGGCGGAAGGCGCCGGGGATTTCTTGCAGAACGAGCAGAGCCTGCAGAGCGCGCTCGACAACAGTCTCGAAGGCATCGACGAAAGCGAGGGCATCGTCGACGACGTCAAGCTCCAACGGGTCGAGACCGAGGAGATGGAGAAGCTCGACGGACGGATCGGGCGCGTCGGCGCCACGGCCCAGGGCGTCGCGACGGTCGGCAAGACGGCCATGGACGTCCAGGTCGCGGTGCTCAAAAAGCAGATCGCGGATCTCAACGCGGAGCTCGACGTAATTCTGGCGAAGCTCGGCGTGGACGATGAATTGGCGGACGAAGTCCTGGATCAACTCAAGAAGATCCTTGAGTATAACAAGTCGTTCGGCGACATCGACGCAAAAATCGAAAGCTCGGTCCACGAGACCAGCATGACCATCTCCAAGAACATCGCGTGACTCGCTTAACGATCGAAAGGAATAGGCAATGGGCGGAGTAGACGGAACGGGCGGCGCTGGATCGGCGGGGCCGATCTTCGGTCGCGAAGAAATCGAAAAGCTCGGGGAAGAGACGAAGCGAACGTCGTACATCGATCAAGGCGGGACGGAGACCCGCGTCTCCTCCAGCACGACGACCGACGGTCAGCACGACATCGAGGGCGTGGATTCGAACGCGATCAAAGGCACGTCGGCGTCGGGAACCGCGATGTTCGAGGCGGCGGACGAGTCGGTCGAAATGCTCACCCAGTACATGACGGCGGTCATGGGCTATCACTCGGTCCAGAACGAGCGCCAAGCGGCCGGGAACGAGGCTGCGGACAAGCTCATGAACGCGTCGCTTGAGGCCGCGAAGGACCTGGCGAAGCACAAGACCGCGACGGCGGCCATCGATATGGCGTTGGACTTGGGAACCGCAGCCATCCAGGGTGGTTTCTCCGCCTACGCGAGCTCGATAAACCCTGAAAGCGCAGCTGCAGGCTCGCGGATGCAGGTCCGGAACTCGCTCGGCCAGAGCTTCAGCGCTGTGCTCAGTTCCCCGAAGACGATGATCGATGCCGCGAGAGGCGGGGTCGAAGACGTCGATCAGGCCAAGATCGACCAGATCAAGCAATATGCCAGCGAATGGCGTGACAGCGCCCGCGACGCTCTGCAGTCGGGCGATTCCAGCGTCGCGGGCGCGGCCGACGTCATGGAACGGATGACCAGCTACCCACGCGCCTGAGCGCGAGAGCGTTTAGGGCCGATCCAACTGTTCCCGGCGGCGGGCGGCGATCGCGTCGCCCTCGCCTCGCGCGCGCCCGCCCCTTCCTGGCGTCGCGGCGTCGGACCGCGCCGGAAGACGGTCACGAATTCGTCCGGACCGGTCGGCCGCCCCTCCTGCATCTTCGGCAAGCGCATGTCAGGACGGAGTGCCCCGATGCTCGTCGACTACGACCAGGTAAGCGGCTTCTTGACGACGATCGGCCCCGAGCTCGACGTCGAGGAGATCGCGGCCTTCGAGGAAAGCCGAAGCTGGCTGATAGCGGCCGACGACGAGACCGAACTCGCCCTCTCCATCGACTACGACGCATCGGAAGAACGTCTGGTGATCGGCGCGGAACTGGGCGCCCCGCCGCCGGAGCGCGCGGCCCAGGTGCATGAGCTCCTGCTCGACTACAATCTGGGCTCGCTCGAGCATGGCGGGGTCCGCATGGCCCGCGACGCCCTCAGCGGCGAGATCGTGCAGCTTCATGATCTGCCGCTGCACCACCTCGATGCGGACCGGCTTCGTAAGACGATCGCCGCTTTTCTCCAGACGGCCGTCGCGATGCGGGCGCTGGTCAACGCCGGCTTCGAAGCCGACGCGTCGAGCCCGGCCGAGCCGGCCGCGACCAACGGGCCCGCAGGGTCTCACATCCGCGTTTGACGCGCCGCCGCGGCGCCTCGCGCGCGCGGCAGACATGGGAGCGAAACATGGCCCGTCAGTACATCGACTCACAGCAGAGCTACACGAAGCTGCGCGACCAGCTTTACAGCCATACGACCAAGCAGAGCAAAGACGGCATCCGCGCCACGAAGTCCGGCCTCTACGTCAAGAACAAGGTTTCCCGCCCTTGGTTCGGCAGCGGCAAGGCGCGGGCGCAGAAGTACATGGAGGCGAAGAATTCGATCACCGCCGCCATCAACAGCGAATTCGACGGCGTCAAGATCGATGGCAAGCGGCTCGGCGATTACGTCATGGGGCGCCTGAACGACCCGACCAAGATACGGATGAAGGATCTGCGGCTCATCGACGCCGAAATCGCCGGCGCGCTGCGGAAGTGGGACGGCGGAAATCCCACGAAGCGCGACATCGCCGCCATCGCCGCGGACATGCTGGACAACGCCGCCGACGGCGACTCGTCCGTGAAGAACCGGAACCTGACCCATTGGCGCCAAGCCGCCCCGGGGCTCGAGCGCATGAACATGGCGGTCCAGTTCGATCTGCACGCTCGAAACGAGGATCACTCCTACGTCATGGCTCAGCAGGTCATGCGCAACGCCGGCGTGCGGCTGGACAGGGGCCTGACCGGGGCGAACCTGCAGCGCACCGTCGCGTATCTCGAACAAAAGCATGGCGTCCCCGCCCCTCATGTCCGCGGGCTTGGCAAGCTGGTCGATCTGGATGCGAAATGCCGTGTCGCAAACTCCGACATGGCCGCTCGGAACGCGTACTTCCGCAAACACGCCACGCTCTGCGCGGATAGCGGCCAGAAGGTGCTGGCGGACAACCTCAAGCAGCTTGCGGATCTGAGCACGACGGCGATGGCGGGCTACAAGAAGTTCATCGACTTCGCCGGCCTCAACAACCGCAAGCGCC
>JBCCPD010000139.1:0-8604 GCA_039025075.1 Pseudomonadota bacterium
GTCCGACCAGCTGGGCCGGTCCTACTTCGCCCATACGGAGGCGCCGAGCCGGCTCGCAGCGTCAGGGAGGCGGGAGGCATGAGTCGTCTTCGCATCCGACATGTCACCCGCTACGCTTACGCCTCGCCGGCGGCGTTCTCTCAGCATCTGATGCGGCTGACGCCGCCCGACGGGCCGTCGCAGCGGGTTCTGGCGGCGGCGCTGGAGGTCACGCCCAAGCCCGACGAGATGGAACGGTTCGAGGACGCCTTCGGCAACGCCGCGGCCGCCGCCACCGTGGCGCAGCCCCATGAGGTGCTGGAGATCACCGCCACGAGCACGGTGGAGCGCCTGCGCGCGCCCGACCTCATGCAGGCCGCCTCCAGCCCATGGGAGACCGTGGCGGCGGCGGCGCGGGCTCAGGCCGGCCTGCCCGCCGCGCCCTTCGCTTTTCCGACCCGCTTCACCGAAGCGGACGACGCCCTCGAGGCTTGGGCGCGGCAGAGCTTCCGCCCGGGCCGCCCGGTGCTGGAGGCCGCGCGGGAGCTCTGCGCCCGCATCCACGAGGCCTTCGCCTACCTGCCCGGAGCGACCTCGGCCGAGACAGCCGCGCAGGAGGCGTTCCGGGCGCGGGAGGGCGTCTGCCAGGACTTCGCCCATGTGATGCTCGCCGCCTGCCGGGCCGTAGGGACGCCAGCGGCCTATGTCTCAGGCTACCTGCGGACCCTGCCGCCGCCGGGCCAGCCTCGGCTGATCGGGGCGGACGCCACCCACGCCTGGGTCGCCGTGTGGGACCCCGCGGCCGGGTGGACCGAGTTCGATCCGACGAACGACATGGAGCCGGGGCTCGACCACGTGGCGCTGGCCCGAGGCCGCGACTACGCCGACTGCGCCCCGGTGACGGGGCTTGTGGTGGGGTCCGGCGGTCAGACGCTGAGCGTCTCGGTCGACGTCGCCGAGGAGGGGGAGGCGAGGGCCGGAGACGAGGCCGCGCCGGCCTGAGGCTCAGCCCGGCGGCGGGCGCATGAGGATGGGCAGCGCGGGCCAGGGCGGGCTCTTCAGCCAACTTTCGAACAGATCGCCGAAGCCGGAGACCTCGGGGCGGCCGCGCGCGGCGTCGCGGAACCACCACCAGGCGTCTAGAGGACCTACGGGATCGAAGGCCGTGTAGACGTAGGCGCAGCCTAGATAGGCGTCGGAGGACGCGTCGGCGATCACCCAGGCGAAGGAGCGGCGAGCCTCGAACTCCCGCTGGTGCCAAGCGAGATCGATCAGGTCCGCCTCGCGCGTCAGGCCGAGGGGCCAGCCGCCGTCGGAGAGGCCGGCGAGGTAGCTCTCGCTCTCTCGGATCGCGGCCATGTCGTCGTCCAGGTCCTCGACGCCGAGGCGGCGCAGGAGGAAGGGGCCGAGGCGGTGGCGCTCGGGGATCGAGGCGTCGGCGAAGGCGGGGTGCGGCTTCATCGGGCGGGCCGGCGCGAGGGGGCGGTCATCTCATAGCTCCCAGCGTTCGAGATAGTTCTCGCAGATCGCGCGGAGGCGGTCCTGGCCGAAGCTGGGGTCGTGGCCGGCGTGGACGACGGAGACCTCGAGCGCGGCGAGGCGGCGCAGCGTGCGGCCGTAGTCCTCCATGTCGCCGGTGGGCAGGAGGGCGCCATCATAGACCGCGTCGCCGGAGATCAGGGTTCCGGCGGCGCGGTCCAGCAGTCCGATGCCGCCGGCGGAGTGGCCGGGCAGGTGCAGGATCTCGAAGGCGCGGTCGCCGAGGTCGACGACGTCGCCTTCGCGCAGGAGCCCGGTCGCGGCTTTGCCGACCAGGCGATAGCCGGCGGGGTCGTAGCCGGCATGGGGGAGGGCGTCGATGAGGACCTCGTCCAGCTCCCCGCAGCCGCAGTCGCGGAAGAACTGGAGGAGGGCCTCGGGCCAGTCCTTCTTGAAGAGCGAGGCGAGGGGGGTGGAGGCGGTGAGGTCGGCGGCCTCGGCCGGGTGGACCAGGACTTCGTCGAACTCGTGGACGGCGCCGATGTGGTCGATATGGGCGTGGGAGCAGACGTGGACGATGGGCTTGCCGGGCTCGGCCCGATGGGCATCGAGAAAGGGGCGGAGGGCGATCACGCCCATGCCGCTGTCGACCAGGACGTCGCGGTCGCGCCCCTCCAGCAACCACATGTTGGCGCGCAGGAGCGGGGCGATGTGGGGCTCGTCGATCTGGGTGATCCCGGGGGCGACCTGAGCGGCGCGGAGCCAGGCGGCGGCGACGGGGAGGGAGGCGGGCATGGCGGGTGGGTCCGGCTGGGGAGCAGTGGGGCTTGATCATGGCGCCGGCCGAGAAGCTTGGCGAGCCTTGGGCGGGCAAGGGTGTGCAAGCTTGCACATGCGGACAAGTATCTGATTTTACTATCACACTTAAAATTTTGCATGCGTGCGCGATCACCGCCTTGCACGCGTCCCGCCGAAATTTCCGACTTGGCGGCTTGATTCTTGTTCGACGTCGAATGATATAGTTCGACGTCGAACAACCAACTGGAGCGTCAACCCATGTCCACCCGCCGCAATGTCCTTCGCCTGCTCGGAGGGGCCGTCCTCGTCGCCGGATCGGGCGGCGCCGCCTGGACCCTGACCCGAGATCCCTCCGCCGCCCGCGCGCCCTGGGAGGCGGCCGGGGGGCGCGCCGATCCGCGGCTGAACGCGCTCAGCTATGCGATCCTCGCCCCGAACCCGCACAACATGCAGCCGTGGCTGGCCGAGCTGCGCGGCGAGGACGAGATCGTGCTGCATTGCGACCCCGAGCGCTTGCTGCCGCACACGGACCCGTTCAACCGGCAGATCACCATCGGCCTGGGCTGCTTTCTGGAGACGCTGGCCATCGCCGCCTCGGCCGAAGGCTTCGCCGCCGAGATCGCGGCCTTCCCCGAGGGCGCCGACCCCAAGGCGTTGGACGGCCGGCCGGTGGCGCATGTCCGGTTGGTTCCGGGCGCCTCCCGCGACCCGCTGTTCGAGGCGATCCCCCGCAGGCGCACGAACAAGGAGCCCTATGACGGCCGCCCGGTCGCCGCCTCTCAGCTGGAGGCGCTGCGCGCCGCCGCGCCGGGCGTCTTCGCCAGCGACGAGGCCGCCCGCACCGCGCGCCTGCGCGACATCGGCTGGCGCGCCCATGAGGTGGAGAGCTACACACCGCGCACGCTGAAGGAGTCGCTAGACGTGATGCGGTTCGGCAAGGCGCAGATCAACGCGACGCCCGACGGCATCGATCTGGGCGGACCGTTTCTGGAGGCGCTGCATCTGGTGGGCGAGCTGACGCCCGAGAAGATGGCCGACACCGGCTCGGCCGCCTTCGCCCAGGGCATGGCGATGCATCGCGAGTTGTTCGACACCGCGGCCGGCTGGTTGTGGCTGACCGGCCCAGACGGCCGGGCGGGGGAGCTGGCGGCGGGCCGGTCCTGGATGCGCATCGCGCTGACCGCCGCGACGCACGGCGTGGACATCCATCCGTTCTCCCAGGCGCTGCAGGAATATCCGGAGATGGACGGCCTCTTCGCCGAGGTCCATGAGGCGCTGGGCGTCGACCCGACCTCGGGCGAGCGCGTGCACATGCTGGCGCGGCTGGGCTACGGTCCCGAGGTGAAGGCCAGCCCGCGCTGGCCGGTGGAGGCCCGGATGAGAGGCGCGTGACCCCCAAGGACGACCCCGCGGACCAGAACGACGACTCCGGCGGCGGCCCCCGAAGCGGGCCGCCGCCGGGCGTGGTGCTGTTCGAGTTCTTCAACGAGATCGGGATCATCGATCAGCTCGGCTCCGCCCGATTTCAAAGCGTGATGCCCGACGGGCTGCATGTGTCCCACTTCACGGTGCTCAACCATTTCGCGCGTCTGGGCGGAGAACGCAGCCCGGCGCAGCTCGCCAACGCCTTTCAGGTGGGCAAGGCGACGATGACCAACACGCTGCAGCGATTGCAGAAGGCCGGGTTCATCGAGGTGCGTCCGCATCCGCGCGACGGCCGCGGCAAGGTGGTGACGATCACGCCCGAAGGGCTCGCCGCGCGCGAGCGGGCCATCGCCGCCCTGATGCCGCAGATCCATTGGCTGGGACAGCGGCTGGACCCCGAGCGGTTCGCGGAGGCGCTGCCGTTCCTGCGCGAGCTGCGGGAGCTGCTGGACCGCGCCCGCGATCCGGATTTCGAAGACGGGCCGCCCGCTTCGCCTCAGCGCGGCTGAGGCGACCGCCCGCACCGCTCAGGCGAGCGGCTTCGTGGAGGTCGTGATGTAGTTCACGCTCAGGTCCGTCGCGTGCAGGCGCCATGTCCGGCGCAGCGGATCGAAGACGATGCCGCGTCGGTCGGCCATGTCGAGGCCGGCGGCCTCGACATGGCCGCGCAGTTCCTCCGGCGTGACCAGCTTGGCGTAGTCATGGGTGCCCTGCGGCAGCCAGCGCAGCACCCGCTCGGCCGCGAAGATCGCCAGCGCCCAGGCCTTGGGATTGCGGTTGATGGTGGAGACGAGCAGCAGCCCGCCCGGCCGCAGCAGCGCCCCGCACGCCGCGATGAAGGCGCCGGGATCGGGCGCATGCTCCACCACTTCGAGGGCCAGGACCACGTCGAAGCTCTCTTGCGCCGCGACCAGCGCTTCGGCCGTGGCGACGCGGTAGTCGATGTCGAGGCCGGAGCGCTCGGCATGCAGCCGCGCCACCGGAATGTTGCCGTCGCCCGGGTCTATGCCCGTCACGGAGGCGCCGAGCCGCGCCATCGGCTCCGACACGAGGCCGCCGCCGCAGCCGATGTCGAGCAGGCGCAGCCCGTCGAAAGGGCGCGAGGCGCGGCGGTCGCGGCCGAACTCGGCGGCGATCTGGTCGGCGACGTAGTCCAGGCGGCAGGGCTGAAGCTGATGCAGCGGGCGGAACGTGCCGTGCGGATCCCACCACTCGTCCGCCATCGCCTCGAACTTGGCGACCTCGGAGGCGTCGACGCGGTCCGCCGCCGCTTGATCCTGCCTGCGCATGCGCGCCTCTCCCAGCCCTTGTGGTCGGGCGCGGCTATGCCATAAGTCGGCCATGCGCGAAAGCGAACAGGACCGCGCGGCCCGCGAGGCCCTCTACCCCGCCATCGAACCCTTCGCCCGCATGCGGCTGGAGGTGCCCGGCGGGCACGACCTCTACGTGGAGCAGTGCGGCAATCCCCGCGGCCAGCCGGTCGTTGTGCTGCATGGCGGGCCGGGGGGCGGCTGCTCGCCCGGCATGCGGCGGTTTTTCGACCCCGACCGCTATCGGGTGGTGCTGTTCGATCAGCGCGGCTGCGGGCGGTCCCGGCCGCATTCGTCGCTCTCGGCGAACACCACCTGGGATCTGGTCGAGGACATCGAGCGCATCCGCGCGAAGCTGAAGATCGACAGCTGGATGGTGTTCGGCGGCAGCTGGGGGGCGACCTTGGCGCTGCTTTACGCGCAGACGCATCCCCAGCAATCGCAGGCGCTGATCCTGCGCGGCGTGTTCCTGATGACCCAAAGGGAGCTCGACTGGTTCTACGGCGGCGGGGCGGGGGCGTTCCGGCCCGATCCGTGGAACCGCTTCGTGGAGGCGATCCCCAGGGCCGAGCGGAGCGATCTGATCGCCGCCTATCACGCGCGTCTGGTCAGCTCCGATCTGATGGAGCAGACGCGCTACGCCCGGCTTTGGGCCGGCTGGGAGGCCGCCTGCGCCACGCTGCGCGGCGGCGGGGGCGCGGGGCCCGACGGGGCCTACGCGCGGGCCTTCAGCCGGATCGAGAGCCACTACTTCGTGCATCGCGGATGGCTGGAGGAAGACGGCCAGATCCTTCGCGACGCGGACCGACTGAAGGGCATTCCAGGGCATATCGTGCAGGGGCGCTACGACCTGATCTGCCCGCCGCTGTCGGCCTGGTCCCTGCACCAGGCCTGGCCGGATTCCGAACTGCACATGATCCCGGACGCAGGTCACGCGCTGAGCGAGCCCGGCATCGCCGCGCGGCTGGTCGGCGTGATGGACGGCCTGCGCGACCGGTGAGCCGGTACGCGCGCCCCTCGACCCTTCGCAGCCTCGGAGCTCGCCGGATGCGCGCCTTTTCTACCGACCGCACGGTCGTGAACTCCTGGAACGAATGGGACCCGCTGCGCCACGTGATCGTGGGCCGGGCGGATGATTGCCACATCCCGCCCGAGGAGCCGGCGCTCGACGCCAAGGTGCCCGAGGACAGCGACATGCGCGGCCAGCACGGGCGGCGGCCGCAGGAGACGATCGACCGCGCCAACGCGCTGCTGGACCGCTTCGCGGCGCAGCTGGAGGCGCGAGGCATCCGGGTGGACCGGCCGACGCCGACGGATTTTTCGCTGCCGGCGACGACGCCCGACTTCCATACCGACTCGCAGTTCGGCTGCATGCCGCCGCGGGACGTGCTGCTGACGGTCGGGTCGGAGATCCTAGAGGCGACGATGAGCTATCGGTGCCGGTGGTTCGAGTATCTCTGCTATCGTCCCCTGATGCAGCGGTATTGGGAGGAGGATCCGGAGTTCCGGCACGAGGCGGCGCCAAAGCCTCGGCTCACGGACGCGGATTACCGGGACGACTATCTCAACGAGGCGATTTCCATCGAGCAACGGCTGCAATGGACCGCCGAGAAGCGGTTCGTGACGACCGAAGAAGAACCGCTGTTCGACGCCGCGGACGTGCTGCGCTTCGGCCGCGATCTGGTGGTGCAGCACGGCTTCACCACGAACCTCAAGGGCATCGAGTGGATCCGGCGGCATTTCCCGGACCACCGGGTGCATGCGGTGAACTTCCCGGGCGATCCGTACCCGATCCACATCGACGCGACCTTCACGCCGCTGCGGCCGGGTCTGATCCTCAACAACCCGCAGCGCCGCCTGCCGAACGACCAGCGCGAGTTTTTTCTGCGCAACGGGTGGGAGATCGTGGACGCCGCGCCGCCGGCGCATCAGACGCCGCCGCCGCTGTGCTATTCCTCGGTCTGGCTGAGCATGAACGTGCTGGCGCTCGACCCCAAGACGGTCTGCGTGGAGGCGTCGGAGGTCTACCAGGCCGACCAGCTCGACAAGCTGGGGCTCGAGGTCGTGCCGGTGGAGCTGCGCGACGCCTACGCCTTCGGGGGCGGCCTGCATTGCTGCACGGCCGACGTCTATCGCGAGGGCGGCTGCGAGGACTATTTTCCGAACGGGTGAGCGGGACGGCCACGCCCCGGCCTTTCCAGGCCTCCCGCCCGCCCACCCCGGCCCGGAAAGGCCGGGGCGCTCATGACGCGAGGAGACGCGATGACCCCTGCGGATCGCGCCGAGGCGCTGCTGTGCCGCTATTTCGACGCCTGCAACGCGGCGGACCGCGCGGCGCTGATCGACTGTTTTTCGCCTGAGGCCGTGCACTGGTTCCCGCCCGGCATGCCCGGCGGCGCCTGGCGCGGGGCGGAGACCATCGCCGACGGCTGGGTGAAGTTCGTCGACCGGCTCGGCGCGGTCTGGACGGTTGACCGCATCGTCGCGGCGGCGGACGGGCGGAACGCGGTCATGGAATGGTCCAACTGGACCCGCGGGCGGGACGGTTCGGAGAAGCTGACCCGCGGCGCGGACTGGTACGAGTTCGACGCCGAGGCCGCGCGCATCACCGAAGTGCGCGCCTATTTCGCCGCGCCGCTGCAACCGGACCGCGACGTCAACGAACTCGAAGGCTTCGACTACGCCGCCCGAGGCTACCCGACCCAACGTCCGCGCTGAGCGCCCGCGCCCCGGCGCGCCGGGGAGGGCGGGTGGGAGGCGTGCCGGGGCGCCCGGCCCGTCAGGGCCGGACCGCGCGCCCCGCGGCCCACGCGAACGCGTCCTCCATCCGGTCGTGGCCCCAGAAGAGCTCGCCGTCCTCCGTGACGAAGGTCGGGGCGCCGAAGATGCCGAGCGCCTGGGCGGCTTCGGTCTCCGCGCGCAGCGCCGCCTTGACCTCCGCCGAGCGGGCCGCGCCCATCACCGCCTCGGCGTCCTCACCGAGACCCGCGAGCAGCTCCGCGACCACGCGGGGATCGGAGATCGTGCGGCCTTCGGCGAACTCGGCCCGGAACACCGCTTCGGCGAAGGCGGGGCGCTTCGCCTCCGGCAGGGCCGTGGTGCAGCGGGACGCCAGAAGACCGTTCTGCGGGAAAGGATCCGGGCGGACGATGGACGGCAGGCCGTGCTTGGCCGCCTGCCGCTCCATGTCCCGCCACATGTTCGCGCCCTTGGCCGGGAAGAGGTTGAAGGGGCTGTCGGTCAACCCCTGCGCGCCGAAGATCGGGCCCAGCAGAAACACCCGCCAGTGCAGCGCGACGCCGGCCGCGCGCGCGGCCCCGCGCGCCCGCAGCGCCGCCAGATGCGAGTAGGTGGAGGTGTATTCGAACCAGAAATCGACCGTCGCCATCTCGCCCTCCCGCCCGCACTGCCGCGCGGACGCTAGCCGGGGCCGCCGCGCCGCGCTATCCCTGCGGCAAGAACAGGGAGGCCCGAGACCATGTCCACGCCCGCGTCGCGCCCCGCCGCTCGTCATGGCGGCAAGATTCTCGCCGATCAGCTCGCCATTCTCGGCGCCACGCGCGTCTTCAACGTGCCGGGGGAGAGCTTTCTGGGCCTGCTCGACGGCCTGCAC
>JBCCPD010000140.1:0-8598 GCA_039025075.1 Pseudomonadota bacterium
GCCGCGCCAGCAGGGAGGCGGGGCCGCGCGCCCCGCAGCACGCATGACCGACCAAAGCTCCAACGACGCCTTCCACGCCTCCTCCTTCCTGCAGGGCCACAACGCCGCCTACGTGGATCAGCTCTACGCCCGCTACGCCCAAGACCCCTCCAGCGTCGACGACAGCTGGCGCCGCTACTTCGCCTCCCTCAACGAAGACGCCGGCCAGGTGCAGGCCGAGGCCGCCGGGCCGAGCTGGGCCCGCGCCGATTGGCCCCCCCAGCCGGGCGGGGAGCTGACCTCCGCCCTCACCGGCGAATGGCCCGCCGATCTCGAAGCATCGCCCAAGGAGATCGCCGAAAAGATCCAGGGCAAGGCCACGGCCCAAAAGGTCGAGGTCTCCGAGGCCGCCATCAAGCAGGCCGTCCTCGACTCCATCCGCGCGCTGATGATCATCCGCGCCTACCGCATCCGCGGGCACCTCGCCGCGGATCTCGATCCCCTCGGCCTCACTCCGCGCCCGCCGCACCCCGAACTCGACCCCCGCTCCTACGGCTTCGCCGAGGCGGACATGGACCGCCCCATCTTCCTCGACAACGTCATGGGGCTGGAGACCGCCTCCATGAGGGAGATCGCAGCCCTCGCCCAGCGCACCTATTGCGGCACCTTCGCGCTCCAATACATGCACATCTCCAACGCCGACGAGGCCGGCTGGCTGAAGGAGCGGATCGAGGGCTACGGCAAGGAGATCCAGTTCACCAAGCAGGGCCGCCGCGCCATCCTCAACAAGCTGGTGGAGTCCGAGGGCTTCGAGAAGTTCCTG
The DNA here is from genome assembly GCA_039025075.1 of Pseudomonadota bacterium. Taxonomy (GTDB): domain Bacteria; phylum Pseudomonadota; class Alphaproteobacteria; order Rhodobacterales; family Rhodobacteraceae; genus Albimonas. The sequence continues at coordinate 803 of JBCCPD010000140.1, forward strand.
CACGTCAAATACACCGGCACCAAGCGCTTCGGCCTCGACGGGGGCGAGGCGCTGATCCCGGCGATGGAGCAGATCATCAAGCGCGGCGGCGCCCTCGGCGTGAAGGAGATCGCCGTGGGCATGCCCCATCGCGGCCGCCTCAACGTGCTGGCCTGCGTCATGGGCAAGCCCTATCGGGCGATCTTCAACGAATTCCAGGGCGGGTCCTTCAAGCCCGAAGAGGTCGACGGATCCGGCGACGTCAAATACCACCTCGGCGCGTCGTCCGACCGCGAGTTCGACGGCAACGCGGTGCACCTCTCCCTCACCGCCAACCCCAGCCACCTGGAGGCGGTGAACCCCGTGGTGCTCGGCAAGGTCCGCGCCAAGCAGAACCAGTGGAACGACGACGACCGCCACGCGGTGCTGCCGATCCTCCTGCACGGCGACGCCGCCTTCGCCGGCCAGGGCGTGGTGGCCGAGTGCTTCGGCCTCTCGGGCCTCAAAGGCCACAAGACCGGCGGCACGATTCATCTGGTGGTCAACAACCAGATCGGCTTCACCACCGCCCCCCACAACTCGCGGTCCAGCCCCTACCCCACGGACATCGCCCTGATGGTGGAGGCGCCGATCTTCCACGTGAACGGCGATGATCCGGAGGCGGTGGTCCACGCCGCGCGCGTGGCCACCGAGTACAGGCAGAAGTTCCACAAGGACGTCGTCCTCGACATCTTTTGCTACCGCCGCTTCGGCCATAACGAGGGCGACGAGCCCATGTTCACCCAGCCGAACATGTACACCGCGATAAAAACCCATAAGACGACGCTGCAGCTCTACACCGACCGCCTCGTCGCCGACGGCCTCATCCCCGAAGGCGAGATCGAGGACGAAAAGGCCCGCTTCCAGGCCTTCCTCAACGAGGAGTTCGAGATCGGCAAGGAGTACCGCCCCAACAAGGCGGACTGGCTCGACGGCCGCTGGTCGGGCATGGGCGCGGGCGAAGGCGAGTACCAGCGCGGCGCCACCTCGGTGCCCATGGAACGGCTCCTCGAAGTCGGCCAGGCCCTCTCCACCCTGCCGGACAGCGTCAAGCCGCACCGCACCGTCGCCCGTCTGATGGACACCAAGGCCAAGATGTTCGAGACGGGCGAAGGCCTCGACTGGGCCACGGCCGAGGCGCTCGCCTTCGGCACTCTGATGACCGAGGGCTACCCGGTCCGCCTCTCCGGCCAGGACGCCACCCGCGGCACGTTCAGCCAGCGCCATTCCGGCATCGTCGATCAGCAGACGGAGGAGCGGTATTTTCCGCTCAACCACATCAAGCCCGGCCAGGCCCAGTACGAGGTCGTGGACTCGATGCTCTCCGAATACGCCGTTCTCGGCTACGAGTACGGCTATTCCCTGGCCGAGCCCAACGCGCTGACCCTGTGGGAGGCGCAATTCGGCGACTTCGCCAACGGCGCTCAGATCATGATCGATCAGTTCATCAGCTCGGGCGAGCGCAAGTGGCTGCGCATGTCCGGCCTGGTGCTCCTGCTCCCCCACGGCTTCGAAGGGCAGGGGCCGGAGCACTCCTCCGCCCGGCTGGAGCGCTTCCTCCAGCTCTCGGCCGAGGACAACTGGATCGTCGCCAACTGCACCACCCCGGCGAACTACTTTCATATTCTGCGCCGGCAGATCCACCGCACCTTCCGCAAGCCGCTGGTGCTGATGACCCCCAAATCGCTGCTGCGCCACAAGCACGCCGTCAGCACGCTCGACGACATGGCGACGGGGTCCTCGTTCCACCGCGTCCTTTGGGACGACGCGGAGCGCGGAAACGCTTCCGATCTGCAGCTCGCGCCCGACGACAAGATCCGCAAGGTCGTAATCTGCTCCGGCAAGGTCTACTACGACCTGCTGGAGGCGCGCGACCAGGCCGGCAAGGACGACGTCTACATCCTGCGCCTCGAGCAGTTCTATCCGTTCCCGGCGATCTCCCTGACGAAAGAGCTCAACCGCTTCAAGCAGGCCGAGATCGTCTGGTGCCAGGAGGAGCCAAAGAACCAAGGCGCCTGGACCTTCGTGGAGCCGAACATCGAATGGGTGCTCGGCCGCATCGGCGCCGCCCATGGCCGCCCGCGCTATGCCGGCCGCTCCGCCTCCGCCTCCCCCGCCACGGGTCTCGCCAAGAAGCACCGCCAAGAGCAGGACGCGCTCGTCGCGGACGCCCTCTCCTAAGGAGACGCACGGACATGACCGTCGAAATCCGAGTCCCGACGCTGGGCGAAAGCGTCACCGAGGCCACCGTCGCCACTTGGTTCAAGCAGCCCGGCGACGCCGTCGGTGTCGATGAAATGCTCTGCGAGCTGGAGACCGACAAGGTCACCGTGGAGGTCCCCGCCCCTTCCGCCGGCACCTTGTCTGAGATCGTGGCCGGCGAAGGCGACACCGTCGGCGTCGACGCGCTTCTGGCGACCCTCGCCGAAGGCGCCGGCGCGGCTCCCGCCCCGGCCAACGGCGCGGCGGCTCCGAGCGCCCCGCAGCCCACCCCCGCCGCGCCGGCGCTTTCGGGCTCGGAGGGCGGCGAGATGGTCGACGTGATGGTTCCGGCGCTCGGCGAAAGCGTGACCGAGGCCACCGTCTCCACCTGGTTCAAGGCCGTTGGCGACGCGGTGGCCGTGGACGAGATGCTCTGCGAGCTGGAGACCGACAAGGTCTCCGTCGAAACCCCCGCCCCCGTCGCCGGCGTGCTGGCGGAGATCGTCGCCAAGGACGGCGAGACGGTGGAGGCCGGCGGTCTTCTGGCGCGCATCAAGGCCGGCGCCGGCGCGGCAGTCGCGGCTCCCGCCCCTGCGCCTGCGGCCGCCCCTGCCGCGGCGACCGGCGGCGGCAAGGACGTGGAAAACGCCCCCTCCGCCAACAAGCTGATGGCCGAGAAGGGCATCGATCCGGCCTCCGTGACCGGCACCGGCAAGGACGGCCGCATAATGAAAGAGGACGTGCTGAAGGCCGCCTCCGCCCCCGCCGCCAAGGCCCCGGACCCCGCCCCGGCCCCCCGCGCCCCGGTCGCCGCCACCGACGCCGACCGCGAGGAACGCGTGCGCATGACCCGCCTGCGCCAGACCATCGCGCGCCGCCTGAAGGACGCCCAGAACACCGCCGCCATGCTGACCACCTACAACGAGGTGGACATGGGCGAGGTCATGGAGATCCGCAACGAATACAAGGGCATGTTCGAGAAGAAGCACGGCGTGAAGATGGGCTTCATGTCCTTCTTCGTGAAGGCCTGCGTCCACGCCCTCAAGGAGGTCCCCGAGGTCAACGCCGAGATCGACGGCACCGACATCGTCTACAAGAATTATTATCACATGGGCGTCGCCGTCGGCACGCCCTCCGGCCTCGTCGTCCCCGTCGTCCGCGACGCCGACGCCATGGGCTTCGCCGCGATCGAGAAGAAGATCGCCGAGCTCGGCATCCGCGCCCGCGACGGAAAGCTGTCGATGGCCGAGATGCAGGGCGGCACCTTCACCCTCTCCAACGGCGGCGTCTACGGCAGCCTGATGTCCTCGCCGATCCTCAACCCGCCCCAATCGGGCATCCTCGGCATGCACAAGATCCAGGAACGGCCCATGGTCGTCGGCGGCCAGATCGTCGCCCGCCCCATGATGTACCTCGCCCTCTCCTACGATCACCGCATCGTCGACGGCAAAGGCGCCGTCACCTTCCTCGTGCGCGTGAAGGAGGCGCTGGAAGACCCCCGCCGCCTCCTCATGGACCTCTAGGGCCATGCCGCGACGCCGCCTCCTCCTCGGCGCTCTGCTGATCGGCACGCCCGCCCTCGCGGCGGCGGCGTCCGGCCTGCTGATCCGGTTCTACCTGACCGAGGACGGAGGCTCGGCCGCCGCCGTCCTCCTCGTTTCCCTCGTCGCGGCGGCGCTCGCCGGCGAGCGCCGCGCCGGCGCCGCCCCCGGCGGGCCGCTGCATCGCCTGCGCGGACGGGTCCTGCCCTGGCTGATGCTCGCCTTCGTGCTCAATGGCGGCCTGCGCACCTGGACCCTCGCCGTCGACCTGCCGCTGGAGGCCGCCGCCGTCGCCGCGACCAACACGATCGCCACGGGCCTCTCGGCCGCCCTCGCCGCCCTCCTGATCGGCCCGACGCTGGAACGGCTCGCCGGCTCCTGGCGCGCCGAGGCCCACGCCCCGTCCCCCGACCCCGTCTACGTCGAGACCGGCGCCCCCGACCGCGGCGCCCGCCGATGAGCCCCGCGGACCCCGCCCCCCTGTCGAAGCCGGCGCCCGCACCCGGTCCCGAGCCCAAGCCCGAGACCCCGCCCCTCACCGCGCGTCAGCAGGCGGCCCTCGACTACGCGCCCGCGCGCTGGCTCGACCTGTGGTCGACGGCGATGCAGGGCGCCGTGCCGCTCGTGGTCTTCGCCTTGGCGCTGCTCCTGCCCTGGGGCGCCGCTCTGCCCGCGGCCGCTCTGCTCAAGCCCGCCGCGGCGCTGGCGCTCGCCGCCGCCGCGCTCTGGGCCGCCCTCGGCTACCGGGCTTCGGTTCTCAAATCCCGCGGCGCCGCCCTGCGCGGCACCTTCCTCTGGGCCGCCGCCTTCATGTGGCTCGCCGTCGGCCAGGCGGGCTTCGCGCTGCCGCCCCCCGGCCCGTCCCTCTACGCGCTCTGGGTCACCGCCTGGACCGCGGCCATGCTCGTGCTCACCTGGAAGTTCTGAAGGCGCCCGCCATGCTCGATCCTCTGCCGTTCGAAATCACCGCCCTCGGCTGGGCCGCCCTTCTGGCCGCCCTGCAGCTCGTCGCCCTGTCGGTGGTCGCCAACCTCAAGGTCAGCCAGACCTACCTCGCCGGCCCGCGGGACGACCCCATGCAGGCGCCGCCGGTGGTCGGCCGCCTGCAGCGCGCCCAGACCAACATGTTCGAGGCGTTGACCCTGTTCGCGCCCGCCGCCCTCTACGTGGCGCTCTCCGGGTCCTCCTCCGGCTTCACCGCCCTCTGCGCGACGCTCTTCCTGCTGGCGCGCATCGGCTACGTCCCGCTCTACGCCTTCGGCGTGCCGCTCTGGCGCAGCGTCGTCTGGATGGTCGGCTTCCTCGCCACCGTCCTCATGCTGCTCGCCGCGCTGCTCTTGTGAACGAAAGGACTCTCTCCATGGCCGACCCCGAGTCTGCATACGACGTCATCGTCATCGGCGGCGGCCCCGGCGGCTACGTCTGCGCCATCCGCTGCGCGCAGCTGGGGCTCAAGACCGCCTGCGTCGAAGGCCGCGCCACCCTCGGCGGCACCTGCCTCAACGTCGGCTGCATCCCCTCCAAGGCCCTCCTGCACTCCTCCGAACTGGTGCACGAAGCCCACGGCAACTTCGCCAAGATGGGCATCGTCGCCAAGGACGTCTCCGTCGACGTCCCCAAGATGCTCGCCTACAAGGACGGCGTCATCAAAGGCAACGTGGACGGCATCGAGTTCCTCTTCAAGAAGAACAAGGTCGACTGGCTGAAAGGCTGGGGCAAGATCACCGCCAAAGGCGAAGTCACCGTCTCCGGCGGCGCCTCCGAAGGCGTGCACAAAGCCAAGAACATCGTCATCGCCACCGGCTCCGACGTCGCCGTGCCGCCGTTCGTGGAGCTGGACGAGGAGCGCATCGTCTCCTCCACCGGCGCCCTCGAACTGAAAGAAATCCCCAAGGACCTCGTCGTCATCGGCGCCGGCGTCATCGGCCTCGAAATGGGCTCCGTCTGGTCCCGCATGGGCGCCGAGGTCCACGTCATCGAGTACCTGGACCAGATCACCCCCGGCATGGACGCCGAGATCTGCAAGCAGTTCCAGAAGATCCTCACCAAGCAGGGCTTCAAGTTCACCCTCGGCGCGGCGGTCCAGTCGGTCGAAAAAGGCAACCGCCTCACCGTCAACTACAAGCTCCGCAAGACCGACGAGGAAAAATCCGTCGAAACCGACGTCGTCCTCGTCGCCACCGGCCGCAAGCCCTTCACCGAAGGGCTGGGCCTCGAAGACATGGGCATCGAGCTCGACAACCGCGGCCGCATCGTCACCGACGACCACTGGCGCACCCGCCTCGACGGCTGCTACGCCATCGGCGACGTCATCGCCGGCCCCATGCTCGCCCACAAGGCCGAGGACGAGGGCATGGCGGTGGCCGAGACCATCGCCGGCAAGGCCGGCCACGTGAACTACGGCGTCATCCCCGGCGTCATCTACACCGCGCCCGAGGTCGCCGCCGTCGGCCAGACCGAAGAGCAGCTCAAGGAGGCCGGCCGCGCCTACAAGACCGGCAAATTCCCCTTCATGGGCAACGGCCGCGCCAAGGCCAACTTCGCCGCCGACGGCTTCGTCAAGATCCTGGCGGATGCCGAGACCGACCGAGTGCTCGGCGCCCACATCATCGGCCCCATGGCCGGCGACCTGATCCACGAGATCTGCGTCGCCATGGAGTTCGGCGCCGCGGCCGAAGACGTCGCCCGCACCTGCCACGCCCACCCCACGTTCTCCGAGGCCGTCCGCGAAGCCGCCCTCGCCGCCGGGGACGGGGCCATCCACGCGTGACGGGCAGGGCCCGGAGTCGCCTCCGCCGCCCGCCTTCGCTATCACAGGATGTGATTTCAAACGCACAAGGGGCGCGAACCCGCGCGATAGATCCATGGAGGCGTTTCCGCCGAACCGCATCATCGAGGCGCAGGGCGTTCCCGCCGTGCTCGACGCCGACCTCGCCGCCTTCTTCGAGACGACCACGTCCGCGGTGAACCAAGCCGTCTCCCGCAACCAGGCCAAGTTCGGCCCGGACGTCGCCTTCCGTCTCTCCGAGCCGGACCTCGACCGTTTGACGTCACAAGGCGTGATCGCGAAGCCCGCCGGCCGCGGCGGTCGTCGAAACGCGCCTCGCGCCTTCACCGAAACCGGCGTCGTGATGCTCGCCACGGTCCTGCGCACCGATCGCGCGGTGGCGGCCACGCGTCACGTGGTCGAAGCCTTCGTGGAACTGCGCCGTCGGGAGCGGGAGCGGCGCAACGCCGTCGACGCCGATGCGGCGCCGGCCGGGACGCCCGCCCCGCTCGCCGGCGCAGGCGTTCAGGCGCAGGTGCGCGCCGCCGTCGTGCGGCTGCTTGAAACCATCGTCGATCCGACCGCCGAGACGACGGTCGCCGACGAAACGCGCGCGCTGCTGATCGCCGGTCTCGACAACCTGAAGGCCAGGCTCGACCGGAAGCCGCTGGAGAATGAGAAGCTGCTCGCCGAAATCGCGGAGCTGCACGCCAAATTCGAAAGACGCAAGGCCGAGGCCGAGATCGCCCGCATCGAAGTCAAACGCCAACGCCTCGCGCAGATGGCGCTCGACCTGCTGTTCGTCTTCGACGCGCAGCGCTGGATCGAGGCCGGGGACGCCGACGCCTTCCGTGAAACGCTCTCCGCGCTCGCGGATCGCGGCGGCCGCTGAAAGGTCCATCGCCGGCGGCGCCTTCGCCGCCCCATCGCGCTCGCCGACCGTTTCGCCCGACGCGGGCGCGGCGCCTTGCCTCTCGCGCGCCCAACCCGGCGCGCCTCCGCGCCGACGGCCGCAAGGCCAGCTTCGCCTCGCCACAGAAGGAAGGATCTCCAGCCGCCGTCCGCGACCCGCCCGACGAAAACCCGACAAAAGCCCGACGCGTGCCCGACAAAGGCCCGACCCCGGCCCGACCCGCGTCCCGACGCCGGCCCGACCTCCGCCCGACCCGAACCCGACCGCTGCCCGACCCCTGCCCGACGAAAGCCCGACGCCCCGAGGCCCTCTCTAGACCCTCAGATCTCCCCGACCAGGATCTCCCGCTTGCCCA
>JBCCPD010000141.1:0-8527 GCA_039025075.1 Pseudomonadota bacterium
GCGCCTGCCGGGGCGAGCGCCCGAGGACGCGGTCAGGGCGTCCATGCTTCGCTCGGCTCCTCGGAAGCGGCCTTTTCGGCGGCGTTGCGGGCGTCGATGGCGGTGCGCAGCAGTCGCAGCGCGTCCGTCACGCCCTGCCCCGACACGCCTGAGAGCGGCAGCACGTGCCCGGCGCCGGCCTCGCGCAGCGCCTCGACCTTCTCCGCGGCCTCCGCCTCGCCCAGGGCGTCGATCGTGTTCAGCCCCACCACCCGAGGTTTCTCCGCGAGCCCCGCGCCATAGGCCCGCAGCTCCCCGTCGACCACGCGGAAATCCCCCGCCACGTCCTCGGACGTGCCGTCCACCAGATGCAAAAGCGCCGCGCAGCGCTCGATATGACCCAGGAAGCGGTCGCCGATGCCGCGGCCCTCATGGGCGCCCTCGATCAGGCCGGGGATGTCGGCGATCACCAGCTCGGTCCCGTCCACACCCGCCACGCCCAGGTTCGGATGCAGCGTGGTGAAGGGATAATCGGCGATCTTAGGCCGCGCGTTCGACACCGCCGAGAGGAACGTCGACTTGCCCGCGTTCGGCAGGCCTGCGAGCCCCGCATCGGCGATCAGCTTCAGGCGCAGCCAGATCGTCCGCTCCACCGCCTCCTGGCCGGGATTGGCTCGCCGCGGCGCGCGGTTGGTCGCCGTCTTGAAATGCAGGTTGCCGAAGCCGCCGTTGCCGCCCTCGGCCAGGCGCACCGTCTGCCCCAGCTCGGCCAGATCGGCGAGCACCGTCGCCTGGTCCTCGTCCAGGATCTCAGTCCCCACGGGGACCTTCAGCACGATGTCGGCCCCGTCCGCCCCGGTGCGCTGCTTGCCCTCGCCCGGCCGACCGTTCTTGGCGAAGAAATGCTGCTGGTAGCGGTAGTCGATCAGAGTGTTCAGCCCCTCCACCGCCGCCGCGATCACGTCGCCGCCGCGCCCGCCGTCGCCGCCGTCCGGTCCGCCGTACTCGATGTATTTCTCGCGCCGGAACGACACGCAGCCGTTCCCGCCGGCGCCCGAGCGGATGTAGACCTTGGCGAGGTCCAGGAACTTCATGACGCCGCCTGCCCTTCGGCTTCGGCCTCGGCCGCCCTCAGCCGCGCCGCCGCGGCCCGCGCGCCGCCGGACCGCGCGGCCGCCCAGCGGCCCCGCTCTAGCCGGTAGTCGCGGTGCACGACCTCCACGCCCCGGGCGCGGGACAGGGACGAGGACACGCCGCACTCTCGAAAGCCCATCTTCTGAAGGATGCGCATCGAGGCGGGGTTGTCCGCGAAGACGCTCGCCCGCACCGCCTCCGCGCCCAATGCGCCGAAAGCATGGACCAGCATCGCCGCGACCGCCTCGCTCCCGCGGCCCTGACCATGCCAGGCGCGGCCCAGCCAGTATCCCAGCGCCCCGTCCTCCACCCCGATCACGCCGATCAGGCCGTCCGACGCGGTCTCGATGGCGAAGACGTCCCGGCCCTGCTCGTGGACGGAGCGGACGAACCGCCGCGCCTCGGCCGGCGGATTGGGGTGGGGAATGCGCGTCGTCATGCGCGCCACGTCCCAGTCGGAGGTCAGCTCGGCGATCCGCGCGGCATCGGCCGCCCGCGGCGGGCGCAGGCGCAGGCGCGGCGTGATCAGGGTCAGGCGGCGCGCCATGATCCCCGCTCCTGCCGATAGCGCCAGACGGGCAGGACGGCGCCGCGGGCGTTGCAATAGGCCTCCCCGTCGCCGCGATAGGCGAAGCCGAGATTGCTCAGGACCTTCGCCGAGGCGGGATTGTCGTGGAAGACCACCGCCGTCAGGGCCGCCGCGCCGCCTTCGAAGAGGCTGGCGATGACCGCCTCCAGCGCCTCGGTCGCGTAGCCGGTGTTCCAGAAGGGCGGGCCGACGCAATAGCCGAGGGAGAAGACGCCCTCGCCCTCGCCTCGGTTGACGAAGATCAGACCGATGACCTCGGGCCCGCCGGAGCGGCCGGCGTCCATCACGAAGAGGGGGCCGGAGCGCAGGCCCGCCTGGGCGCGCTCGATCAACGCCTCGGCGGCGCCGGGCGGATAGGGGTGCGGGATGCCGGTCAGCATCTTGGCCACGCGCGCGTCGCCGAGGTAGAGCGAGACCGGCCCGGCATCCGAGGCGCGCGGCGGACGCAGGTCGAGGCGACCGGCGTCGAGCCGCGGCGCGAGGCCGAAGGCATGTTTCATTGTTGTTTCCTCCCGTCTCCAGTGCGGAGCGCGGGGCGGCCGCTGTCAAGGCCGGCCTTGGTTTCGAAGGAAAATCCGCCCCATGCGGCGCGCCCGCGAGGCGTCTGCGCCGCGGTCCGGGCCGCGGTCTGGGCCGCGGTCTGGGCCGCGCGGGGGGCGCGGCGGCCCGGGGACCGCCGAAGGAACACGTCCGTCAGAGGCATCGACGCCTCCTTGCGAAAACGGCGCGGGCGAGCGCCCGGCGTCGGCCCGAGGGGCCGGGAAACGCGAAAGGGCCGGCGCTTGCGCCGGCCCTTCGGAGAAATCGGGGAAGGACCCGGCGCTTACTCGGCGGCCTCGGTCCGCGGGAGCACGGAGATGAAGGTGCGTCCCTTGAGGCCCTTCTTGAACGACACCGAGCCCTCGACCGTGGCGAAGAGCGTGTGGTCCTTGCCCATGCCGACGTTCTCGCCCGGCCACCACTTGGTGCCGCGCTGACGGGCGATGATGTTGCCGGGGATCACGGCCTCGCCGCCGTATTTCTTGATTCCCAGGCGACGTCCTGCGGAGTCGCGCCCGTTGCGGGACGAGCCGCCGGCCTTCTTATGCGCCATGTCGAATACCTCTGCTGCGCGCCGCTCAGGCGGTGATGCCGGTGATGCGCACCCGGGTCAGGTGCTGCCTGTGGCCCTTGCGCCGGGCCGAGGAATGCTTGCGCCGGCGGCGCTTGAAGCTGATCGTCTTGGGACCGCGGAACTGCTCCACGATCTCCGCCGAGACCGAGGCTCCGTCGATCCGCGGCGCGCCGACGGTCACGCCGTCCTCGCCGCCGATCATCAGAACCTCGCCGAAGGACACCGCCTCGCCGGCGTCGGCCGCCAGCTTCTCGATTTCCAGCTCGTCGCCCTCGGCGACCTTGTACTGCTTGCCGCCCGTCTTGATGACAGCGAACATCGCGTCTCTCCAACTCGTCTTCCGCGTCCTTCGGCGGCCTTGCGGCGCTTCATCGGATCAAGTCCCAAGACCCCCTTTCCAGGAAACTCGGAACGCGTCACCGGCCTCGAACGGCGCGCCCGGCGATCCGGGCGGGGCTGCGCTTGCGCGCGGGAAGCGGCCCTATGCCCGCGCGCCGGGCGAATGTCAACGTCGACGCGCGGGCGGCGCGTCAGCCCGAGGGCGGCGCGTCCGCGGCGCGGGCGACCTCGTCCGCCGCCGTCTCCGGCGCCGACCAGGCGCGGATCAGCTCCCAGACCAGGGCCAGCACCACCGGTCCGACGAAAAGGCCCAGCAGGCCCGAGGACAGCGTCCCCCCGATCACGCCGACCAGGATCACCGGCATGGGCGTGGTCAGCCCGCGGCCCAGCAGCATCGGCTTGAGCACGTTGTCCAGAAACATCACGGCGATCATGTAGATCGTGAAGAACAGCGCCCAGACGCCGCCATCGACGCTCCAGGCGAGGGCGATCACCGGCAGGAAGGCGAGCGGCGGCGCCTGCACGATGCAGGCCATCAGCAGGATCGCCGCCAGAAAGCCCGCGAAGGGCAGCCCCATCGCCACGACGCCGACCCCGGCCAGAACGCCCTGTACGACGGCCACGCCCAGAACGCCTCGGGAGACGGAGCGGATGGTCGCCGCGCTCAGGCTCAGCATCAGACGACCCCGCTCGCTCGCCGCGCGGGAGGCGAGGCGGCCCAGCGCCTCGGTCAGCGGTTCGGCGAAGCGCAGGAAGACGGCGGCGAAGGCCACCGACAGGGCGAATTGCAGCACGCCGAGCGCCACGCCCGCGCCGGCGGCCAGAAGCGAGGTCGAGATCGCGCGCAGCTGCGGAGCGAACCGCCGGAGCGTCTCGTTGAGGTCCGCATGCGCCTCCGACCATTGCGCGAAGACCGCGGGGCCGATCAGAGGCCATGCCTTCACCGCCTCGCTGGGCGGCGGGACGGAGACGTCGTCGCCGCCCAGACGGCGCGCCAGATCTCCGAAGCTCTCCACCAGGGCGCTGCCGATCATGAAGGCCGGCGCGAGGATCAAGAGCACGCCGATCAGGCCCAGGACCAGGGCGGCGCGTCCCTCGCGCCCGCCCATGCGAAGGACAAGGCCGCGATAGAGCGGATGCAGCGCGACCGCCAGCACGGCCGACCACATCAGGATCGGCACGAAGGGCGCGACGTAGCTGAACGACAGCCAGCCGAAGGCGACGATCAGGACCAGCGTGACGAAGACGTCGACGCTGAGCCGGATCACGCGTGCATCGGCGGGTTCCCGTCCGCCGGCGGCGGGCGCTGCGGCGGAGAGGCTCGCGGGGTCGGTCATGGCGGGCTCGCGCGGTTGGGGCGCCGCGAGGTCGGCGCGGTGTCGGTTCCGTACCGAGACCGACGCGTCAAGTCGATGCATGTCGACCGCGACGGCCCACGCGCGCCCTGGGCGAGGGCGCCGGGCGAGGGCGCCGGGCGAGGGCTCCGGGCGAGCGCCCCCAAGCCCCCGCCGGCCCGACCCGCCCGATCCCGCCGCGCGCCGCGACGCGGCTCAGAGGCCCGCGTAGTCCTCGTCCGTGACCTTGTCGAGCCAGGTCGACGTGGACCCGGCCTCGTCCTTCTCCTGCATGGCCACATGGCTCATGAGGGTCTCGGGGCCGGCGCCGTGCCAGTGCTCCTCCCCCGGCGGGATCCAGACCACGTCCCCGGCCCGGATCTCCTGCACCTCCTGCCCGCGCACGGCGAAACGCCCGACCCCGGCGACGATGTAAAGCGTCTGGCCATAGGGATGCTTGTGCCAGGCGGTGCGGGCCCCGGGGGTGAAGGTCACCCGCACCGCGGCGACGCGCGCCGGCGCGGGGGCGGAGTGGATCGGGTCCATGAACACCGTCCCGGTGAAATAATCCGGGTTCGGCGTCATCGTCGGGCGTCCCGCGCGGATGATCTCTGCCATGTGCTTCGTCTCCCTGGGTCAATCCGCGGCCGGCGGGCGCCGGCGTCGCGGTCAGCTCTTCTTGTTCGCCAGGCGCGCCTTGCGGCCGCGCCGCCCCGCCTTGGCCTCGTAAGGGTTGTCGCCCTTGCGCCAGTCCAAGCGGATCGGCGTCCCCTCCAGGCCGAAATCGCGCCGCAGGCCGTTGACCAGAAAGCGCTTGTAGCTTTCCGGCAGGTCCTCGGGGCGCGAGCAGAAGACGATGAAGGTCGGCGGCCGAGCCTTGGCCTGGGTCATGTAGCGCAGCCGGATGCGCCGCCCCCCCGGCGCCGGCGGCGGATGCGCCTGGGTCATCTCATAGAGCCAATCGTTGAGCTTGGAGGTGGTCACGCGGGTGTTCCACACCTCCCGCAGATCGAGCACCGCCCGCTTGAGCCGATCCAGCCCCTGCCCGGTCTTGGCCGACACCGCCACCAGGGGCGCGCCCTTCAGCTGCGGCAGCAGCCGCTCGAAGTCCTCGCGCAGCGCCTTCAGACGCTTCTGGCGGTCCTCCGCCACGTCCCACTTGTTGACCGCGACGACGACCGCGCGCCCCTCCCGTTCCGCCAGATCCGCCAGCCGCAGATCCTGAGTTTCAAAAGGGTTCTCCTGGTCCAGCAGCAGCACCGCCACCTCGGCGAAGCGCACCGCGCGCAGACCGTCGGAGACCGCAAGTTTTTCGAGCTTCTCCTGCACCTTGGGCCGTTTGCGCACGCCCGCGGTGTCGAACAGCCGCGCCGGCTGGCCCATCCAGTCCAGCTCCACCGAGATGGCGTCGCGCGTGATCCCGGCCTCCGGCCCCGTCAGCATCCGGTCCTCGCCCAGCAGACGGTTCACAAGGGTGCTCTTGCCGGCGTTCGGCCGGCCCAGCACCGCCACCTGCAACGGCCGCTCGGCATCCTCCGCCTCCACGTCGCCGGGGGCCACCGCCTCCACCCGCGGCAGCAGCGCCGCGTAAAGCTCGGCCATCCCCTCCCCATGCTCCGCCGACAGCGCCACCGGTTCTCCGAGGCCCAGCGAATAGGCGTCCAAAGCCGCCGCCTCCCCCTGCGACCCCTCCGCCTTGTTGACCCCCAGGATCACGTCCGCCCCGCGCCGGCGCAGAAGATCCGCGAAGGCGCGGTCCTGGGGCAGCAGCCCGGCCCGGGCGTCTGTCAGGAACAGCACCGCGTCCGAGATCTCCACCGCCCGCTCGCTCAGCGCGCGCATGCGTCCGGCCAGCGACCCCGCCTCCGCCTCCTCCAGCCCCGCCGTGTCGATCACCGTGAAGCGCAGATCGCCCAGCCGCGCGTCGCCCTCGCGCAGGTCGCGGGTCACGCCGGGCTGGTCGTCCACCAGCGCAAGGCGCTTGCCCGCCAGCCGATTGAACAGCGTCGACTTGCCGACATTGGGCCGGCCGATGAGGGCGAGGGTGAAGGCCATTCTTCTTCGGCTTCGATCTGGTCGGCGGCCCGCGCTCGGGCCGGATCCTCAGCGATAGGCGAGCAGGTCGCCCCCGTCGGTGAGCACGTAGACCGTCCCGCCGGCCACCGCCACCCCGGTGGAGGAGCCGTCCGGCATCTCCACCGTGCTCAGCCGATCCCCAGTGAGCGGGTCGAAGGACAGCAGCCGCCCGTCGGTGGAGGTCAGCAGCAGACGTCCGCCGGCCAGGACCGGCCCGGAATAGCTGATCGGCCCCTCGCGGTCCTCGGGGTCCTCGTAGCCCTCCAGCTCCACGCTCCACAGCACGTCTCCGGTGATCGCGTCGATCCGGTCGAGCCGCGGCTGCGTGGTGGCCAGAAACACCGTCGCCCCCGCCGGCCAGGCAGGGCCGAGCGCGCCCACCCCGCGCTGCCACAGCCGGCGGCCGGACGAGCCCTCGAAGCCTGCGAAGGCTCCCCCGGCATTGCCCGCCACGATGATCGGCGCGCCCTGGGGCGTGCGGGCGATGGCCGGGGCGGAGGCGATGTCGGGAAACGCCGCCAGCCCCTCGGCCGAGGCCGGAGAGATCAGCACCCCCGTCCAAAGCCGAGAGCCGCGCGCCGTGCGCAGCAGCTGCAGCTCGCCCGAGCCGAAGGGCGCGATGGTCACGCCGGCGGCCATGGCCGGCCCGGCTCCGGCGAGGTTGCCCTGCCGGGTCATGCCGCTGTCGGACCGCCACAGCCGCTCGCCGGTCTCGGCGTCGAAGGCGACCGCCTCCATGGCGCGGTTGACCGCCACCGCCACGCCTTCGAAGGCCGCGGGCCCGCTGCGGAACGGCGCGTCGCCGCCGGCGCGCCAGAACACCTCGCCCGTCGCCGGGTCCATCGCCACCACCTCGCCGAAGCCCGTGGTCGCGAACAGCCGGCCGTCGAGCACCGCCACGCCGCCGCCGAAGCCGTCCTCGCGCTCGTCGTCCTCGGGCGTGAGATCCGCCTCCCACAGGCGACGGCCGGAGGCGGCGTCGAAGCTCAGCACGCCGGCGCGCCCGTCGCGCACATGCACCCGGCCCTCGGCGATCACCGGGCGCGAGGTGGGCACCCGGTCGCCGCTGGCGCTGCCCGCGTCGACGCGCCAGGCGAGCGTCAGGGAGGTCGGCGCCGCCACATGCCCGCCGCCGCGGGCGGCGTCGCCGCCGGGATGGGTCCAGGCCTCGACCGGTCGGGCGTCCGGGATCGGCCGGATCTCCGCCGCGCCGGCCGCCGCCTCGGCCTCGGACCGCAGCGGCTCGCGCGCCCCGGCCAGGCGCGGCTCCTCGTCGTCCGTGCAGCCGGACAGCAGGGCGGCCAGCGCCGCGAGGGCGGCCGGCGTCGCGGCGGCGCGGCGGCGCGCCCTCACGCGCCGTCCTCGGCGGCCTCGACCAGGATCAGAAGCTGACCCAGACGGTCCTGAAGCGCCGGCGTGGCCAGCGGATCGTCGCGCGCCGCCTCGGCGTCGGCCCGGGCGCCCGCCAGATCGTCGAGCTGGAACCGCGCGACCGCCAACTGCTCCAGGGCCAGCAGCCGGAACGGCGACGACGGCGCCGCATGGGGCGCGAACAGGTCGATCCGCTGGGACGGGCTCGCCTCCCGCGCCTGGATCATCGCCGTCTTGAAGCCGGCCAGCGCGCGATAAAGCGGATCGGCCGCGCCGTCCTGCTCGATCATCGCCAGAGCGCCGAGCGCCCCGGCCTCGTCGCCCGCCTCGTCCAGCGCCGCGGCCTGCGACAGGCGCGCCACCAGGGCCGGCCCCGGCTCCGCCGCGTCGGCGATGTCGGCGAAGGCGTCGGCGCGGGCCCCGGGATCCGCCCGCTCGGCGGCCAGCTCCAGCGCCTCGCCGGCCTCCCGCGCCGCCGCCTCGCGCTGGGAGTCCCGCCAGTTGAGCACGGCCGCGGCGGCCACGGCCAGCACCACGGCGCCGATGATCCAGGGCCCCCAGCGCTTCCACAGCGCCGTCATGCGGTCGCGC
>JBCCPD010000142.1:0-8481 GCA_039025075.1 Pseudomonadota bacterium
CTGGCCGCCGCCGGCCCCGGCGCGCGGCTTCTGGGACCGCGCGCCGGCACCGCCGACGGGCGCGCCACCAGCGCCGTGGCGCGAAAGAGCGATCCAAGACCGGGCCTTTCATCGGCGCCGGCCCCGGCGCGCCGGACCTTCTGACCCTGCGCGGCCGCGACCTGATCGCCGCCTGCCCGGTCTGCCTCTATGCCGGCTCCCTGGTGCCCGAGGCGGTGCTGGCTCACGCGCCCCCGGGCGCGCGCCTGGTCGACACCGCGCCGCTGGACCTCGACGCCATTCTGGCGGAGATGGCGGCCGCCCATGACGCCGGCCTCGACGTCGCCCGCCTGCACTCCGGCGATCTTTCGGTGTGGTCGGCGATGGGCGAGCAGATCCGGCGCCTCGACGCGACCGGCATCCCCTACACGGTCACGCCCGGGGTGCCGTCCTTCTCGGCCGCCGCGGCCGCGTTGGGGGCGGAGCTGACGCTGCCGGGCCTCGCCCAATCGGTGGTGCTGACGCGCACCGCCGGCAAAGCCTCCGCCATGCCCGAGGGCGAGACGCTGGAGACCTTCGCGCGCACCGGCGCCACGTTGGCGCTGCACCTGTCCATCGGGATGCTGGCGGAGGTCGCCGCGCGGCTGACGCCCGCCTACGGCCCCGACTGCCCCGTCGCGGTGGTGCACCGCGCCTCCTGGCCGAACGAGACGGTCGTCCGCGCCACCCTCGCCACGGTCGCGGCCGCGACGCCGCCCGAAATCAGGCGCACGGCGCTGATCCTGGTGGGCCCGGCCCTCGCCGCGGAGGGGTTCGCGGAGAGCCGCCTCTACGCCCCCGACTACGACCGCCGCTATCGCCCCCAAGGCGCCGACAGCCCCTGGGCCGAGTGGAGCCCCGCCGATGACTGACGCCGCGCCTGCGAGCTTTCCGCCGGGGCTGATGATCTCCGCCCCGTCCTCCGGCGCGGGCAAGACGACGGTGATGCTGGGCCTTTTGCGGGCGCTGCGCGACGCCGGGCGCGTGGTGCAGCCGTTCAAGTCCGGCCCCGACTACATCGACCCGGCGTTTCACCTGGCGGCGGCCGGGCGCGCCTCCTTCAACCTCGACACCTGGGCCATGGACGACGCGCTGCTCTCGGCGATCCACGCCCGCGCCGCGGGGGCCTATCTGTGCGTCGCCGAAGGGTCCATGGGTCTTTTCGACGGCGTGGCGACCGAGGGGCTCGGCGGCTTCGGCTCCAGCGCCGAAACCGCGCGGCGCATGGGCTGGCCGGTGGCTCTGGTGCTCGACGTGGGCGGCCAGGCGCAATCGGCCGCCGCCGCCGCCATGGGCTTTCGCGACTACGACCCCGACCTGCCCTTCGCCGGCGTCATCCTCAACCGCGTCGCCAGCCCCCGGCATGAGCGGCTGACCCGCCGCGGCATGGACCGCGTCGGCCTGCGCGTGCTCGGCGCCCTGCCGCGGCGCGGCGACCTGACCCTGCCGGAGCGGCATCTGGGCCTGATCCAAGCGGTGGAGCATCCGGACCTCGAGGCCGCCATCGCCGGCTACGCCGCCTTTCTGAGCGAGAACGTCGACGTCGCCGCCCTGGCCGAGGCCGCGTCGAGCCGCCCCGCGCCCCGCGCCGGCGCTCTGCCGCGCCCGCCTGCCCAGCGCATCGCCCTGGCGCGGGACGCGGCGTTCTCCTTCGCCTACCCGCATCTTCTGGAGGGCTGGCGCGCCGCGGGGGCTCAGATCCTGCCTTTTTCCCCTCTCGCGGACGAGCCGCCGGACCCCGACGCCGATCTGGTCTGGCTGCCGGGGGGATATCCGGAGCTGCATGCCGGACGCCTGTCGGCCGCCTCGACCTTTCTCGACGGTCTGCGCCGCCACGCGCGGACCCGGCCCGTGCACGGCGAGTGCGGCGGCTACATGGTCTTGGGCGCGGCGCTGATCGACAAGGACGGCGTCCGCCATCCCATGGCCGGCCTGCTCGGCCTGACGACCAGCTACGCCAAGCGCAAGCTGCATCTGGGCTATCGCCGCGCGGTTCTCGACGCGCCGCTGCCCGGCCACGCCCCGGGCGCGGCGCTGCGCGGGCACGAATTCCACTACTCCACGGTGCTGGAGCAGCCGGACGCGCCGCTGGCCCGGGTCTTCGACGCCGACGGCGCGCCGGTGCCCGAAACCGGGTCCCGCCGCGGCCCCGTGTCGGGCACCTTCTTCCACCTGATCGCGGGCGAGGCGCGATGACAGGCTTCGTCAGCTTCGTCGGCTCGGGCCCCGGCGATCCGGAGCTTCTCACCCTCACGGCGGTCGACCGCCTGCGCCGGGCGGACGCGGTCCTGTTCGACGACCTCTCCGCCGGTCCGATCCTCAGCCATGCCCGCCCGGGCGCGGATCTGGTGGGCGTGGGCAAGAGGGCCGGGCGTCCCTCGCCCCGCCAGACCCATGTCAGCCGCCTGCTGACCGACTACGCCCGCGCCGGCGGCCGCGTGGTGCGACTGAAATCCGGCGACGCCGGGCTCTTCGGGCGGCTGGAGGAGGAGATCGACGCTTTGCGCGACGCCGGCGTGCCGCACGAGATCATCCCCGGCGTGCCCTCCGCCTGCGCCGCGGCCGCCGCCGCCGGCATCCCGCTCACCCGCCGCTTCGCCGCCCGGCGGGTGCAGTTCGTCACCGGCCATGGCGCCGACGGGGCGCTGCCGCAGGACATCGACCTGCCGGCGCTCGCCGATCCGTCGGCGACCACGGTGGTCTTCATGGGCAAGCGCACCTTTCCGGCGCTGGCCCAGGCGCTGATCGCCCGCGGCCTGCCGCCCGCCACGCCGGCGCTGCTGGCGGAGGCCGTGTCGACGCCGCGCCAGGCGCTCGGCCTGGGCACGGTCGAAAGCCTGGCGCGGCGCCTTGCCCGGCATCGCGGGTCCGAGGCGGCGCTGATCCTCTACGGCCCGCTGGCCCTGTCGGCCGCCGAGGCGTCGGAGGCCGTAGCGCCGGTCTCCCTCGCCGATCCGGCAGGAACCTGGCCGGCATGAGCCTGGCCGGCACGAGCCTGGAGCTTCGCCTGATCGGCATCGGAACCGGCTCCCCCGACCATGTCACCCGCGAGGGCGAGGCGGCGATCCGCGGGGCCGACGTGATCCTTCTGCCGCGCAAGGGCGAGGGCAAGGCCGACCTGGCCGAGCTGCGCCTGCGGATCGCGCGGCAGGCCTGCGGCGGCCGGCCCCCGGTCTTCGCCGAGTTCGAGATGCCCGTCCGCGACCCGTCCCTGCCCTATCTGCAGCGGGTGGAGCGCTGGCACGACGCCATCGCCGGGCGCTGGGCCGAGGCCTTGGCGGCGCATCCCGGGGCCCGTTCCGCGGCGCTGCTGATCTGGGGCGACCCGTCGCTTTACGACAGCGCCCTGCGCATCGCCGAGCGGCTGGTCCCCGCGCCCGCGATCCGCGTGATCCCCGGCATCACCGCCCTGCAGGCGCTGACCGCGGCCCATGCCATTCCGCTCAACGCCCTGGGCGCGCCGGTCACGATCACCACCGGGCGGCGCCTGCGGGACGAGGGCTGGCCGCCGGGGGCGGAGACCGTGGCGGTGATGCTCGACGGGACCTGCGCCTTCCGCGGGCTGGCGCCGCAGGGGCTGCGGATCTGGTGGGGCGCCTATCTGGGCATGGAAGAGCAGCTGCTGCGCGCCGGCCCGCTCGCGGACCTCGCCGAGACGCTGCCGGACCTGCGCGAAGCGGCGCGCCGCCGCCACGGCTGGATCATGGACACCTATCTGCTGCGCCGGCACGAGCCTTAGGCGCCGACCCGGCGAAGACGCGTCGAGGCCGGGCGAGGTCGCGGCGCCGAACGGCGGACCTGACGGGAGCGGACCCGCGTCAGTCTACCGAGGTATTCCAGGACTGGAAACGGCAGCTCGCACAGCACGATCCGACCGAGGTCGGCAGCGAAGTCGACGACCTCGCGCCCTGACTTCCTCAAGGCCGCGCGGGCCAAGCCGCTTCCGCCCGTCTCCTTGCGGCTCACGTTCGACGAAGGCGCCATGCTGGACGCGGCGGCGACTTTGCAGACATGCTCCGTCGGCTCATCGCGGCGCTGAGCTTGGGCGGCTCCGGCATGCCGAAGAATTCGCGAGGATCCAGCAAAGGAGCGGACGATAACATGCGGGACAACGCGTGTGGAGCTGCACCAGCTCCGCGGCTTTGCGGCCGACGATCCATCGGGCGCGCTGTCGGAGGCGGACGCGATCTCGCGCGGAACGCGATGCCGACCCTGTCCCTGCAAAAAGCGGAGGGGTCCGGCGGCATGGGACCGGCGATGGACGTGCTCGACCTCGAGGGTGCGGAAGCGGCGCTCCGTGGCGCGTCGTCGAGGCATTTCCCCTTCCGGCTCATCCGCTGCCCGGCCGGCGATCGCGGCGGGCCGCTCGAGCGAGGACGCGGCGGTCGATGCCGGGGGAACTCCAACGCCAGGGGAGCCTCGCTCTGCGGGTCAAACCGTGCACGTGAGGCAGGCGTCCAGCGACATCGCCGAGCGCTGGCGAACGTCCAGCCGCCCTGCGTCGCCGGCCGCGGCCCGAGCTAGCCTCGCCGCCGGCGCGAGGGGCGGGACCCCGCGGCGCGCAGCAGCGGCGCGCGGCCCGGAAGCTCCTGCATGACGGCGCTGCGCTCCTCCGGGCTCAGGCGGGACCACGCGGCGATCTCGTCGCCGGTGCGGTGGCAGCCGATGCAGATCTTCGCGCCCGGATGGATCACGCAGATCTGCACGCAAGGGCTGTCCGGCTCCTGGCGTCGCCAAAGCGGCGGCCCGCCCGCGGCGCGCTCCGTCCCATCGGACCCGTCCTCGGCGCTCATGCCCGATCCCTCTGCCGCGCGATGACCGCCAGCCGATCCAGCGCGCCCTGAAGGATATAGCTCGCGGCGACCGCGTCGATGACCTCCGCGCGTTTCGCCCGCGACAGGTCGGCCGAGATCATCGCCCGCTCCGCCTCCACCGTGCTCAGCCGTTCGTCCCAAAGCAGGATCGGCTGCGGCACGAGGCGCGACAGGTTCCGCGCGAAGGCGCGCGCCGACTGGGCGCGCGGCCCCTCCTCGCCCGACATGTTCACCGGAAGCCCGACCACCCAGCCGGCGACCTGACGGCCGGCGACCGCCTCCTGAACCTTGGCGACGTCGGCGCCGAACTTCTTGCGCCGAACCACGGTCAGCGGCGAGGCGAGGCTGCGCAGCCCGTCCGACACCGCGACCCCGAGGGTCTTGGTTCCCGGATCGAGACCCACGAGCTGATCGCCGGGCCGCAGCCGGGCGGCCAGCTCGTCGGCCTGCACCACGCCGGCGGCCTCGGTCATCGCGTCGGCAGATCGACGCCGGCCGCGCGCGCCGCCTCGCGCAGGCGCGCGACGATCTCCGGCGGCGCATCGGCGAAGACGCGCTCCACCTCCGCCCAGATCCGCGCGGCGTCCTCGGGCCGATCCAGCACGCGATAGGCGTTGAGCAGCCGCTCCCACTCTTCGGGTCCGCCGCCCTCGGCCGCCAAGCGGTTTTCGAGGCCCGCGACCATGCCCTCGATCATCAGGGCGCGGTCCTCGGGCGACATCTCGCGCGCCGCGTCGATGTCCGCTTCCGTGGGCCCGGGGGCGGCGCCGCGCACGGGCGGCGACAGGTCCACGCCCTCCCCGGCGGCGCGCGCCAGATCGCCGATCCGCGCTTCGATCGCGGCGATCCAGGGCGCGTCCGGCGGCCCTTCCTCCAGCAAGGCGCGCCAAAGGTTCAGGGCCAGGCCGAACTGCCCGTTCTGCGCCATGGCGAGCCCGGCATAGTAGCGTCCGATGCGATTGGTCGGGGACCTCTGCAGCGCCTGAGCGATGCGCGCCTCCGCCTCGGGGGACACGTAGCCGTCCACGGTCAGGATCATCGCTTCCGCCGCCGCCACCAAGTCGTCCGGCTCCGCCGCGTCGCCGAGCAGGGCGAGGATCTCCTCATGCACGCGCATCGCCGCCGCCGGCCGGTCCAGGGTCATCAGAACGCCGGCCAGCAGCCGTCGCCCGCGCAGGTCGTCGGGACGATCGGCAAGCACGCGTTGAAGCTCCACCGCCCGCTCCGCCAGTTCGGCGTCTTCAGGCGAGGGCTGGCGCGCCGACGCGGCGCCCTCTGCGGCTTCGCGGCGGGCGGCGACGATGCGCTCCGCCTCCGCCTGGCTGGGCCGCGTCGGGGCGGCGCGTTCGATCTCCGCCAAGCGGGAGGAGAGCGGCTGGTCGGGCGCGCCCGGCGCGCCGATCCAAGCGTAGACGCCGCCGCCTCCCACCACGATCAGCGCCGCCAGCGCCGCGGCGAGGCCTCGCGCCGCCCCGTCCGGTCCCGGCGCAGCGCCCTCCACCTTCGCGGCCTCCGCCGCCGCGGAGAGCAGCCGGCGGGAGATCTCGGCCCGCGCGCCGCCGGCCTCCTGTTCGGTCAGCACGCCCCGCTCGACATCCCGGTCGAGCGCGGAGAGCTGATCGCGGAACACCTGCAGGTCATGCGCCGCCCGCGGCGCCGCGGTCCCGCGACGCGCCACCAACGGTCGAACCGCGATCAGGATCGTTATCAGGACGAGACAGGCGGCGAGGGGCCAGAAGATCATGCGCGGGACGCTCGTGGCGAAACGGGGGGGCTTGGAGCATGACGCGCGGCGCGATGCGTGCGCGCCGCGGACTTCAGTCGGGCGGACCCTACCCGCGGCGGCGCTGCGCGTCCATGCGACTGGCCTGCGTCGGCGTTGCGGCGCCGCGGCGCATGTCGCCCCCGGCCCGCCGCATGGCGCATTTCGTCGCCGTCCCGGCCGGCGGCCGCGCTAGCCCTTGCGCGTGCGGCGCGCCGACGCGAGTCTGCGCCCACGCCGTCCAACCGCCTGAAGGACCTGTCCGTGAAGCGCTATTCCGCATTCGCCATCGCCAAGGAGGCCCGCCGCTGGCATCAGGGGTGGGAGCGGGCATGGCGGTCGCCGGAGCCGAAACCCGAATACGACGCCGTGGTGATCGGCGCCGGCGGGCACGGCCTCGCCACCGCCTACTACCTGGCGAAGAACCACGGCACGACCCGGGTCGCGGTGCTGGAGAAAGGCTGGCTGGGCGGCGGCAATACCGGGCGCAACACCACCATCATCCGCTCCAACTACCTGCGCGAGCCTTCCGCGGCGATCTACGAGCTGTCGCGCGGGCTCTACGAGAGCCTGTCGCAGGCGCTGAACTTCAACATCATGTTCAGCCCGCGCGGCGTGATGATGCTCTGCCAGACCGAGCACGAGCTGCGCGCCATGAAGCGCACGCAAAGCGCCAACCGCGCCGCCGGCATCGACACGGCGCTCGTCTCCCCCCGCGAGGTGAAGCGGATCTGCCCGATCCTCGACGTCTCCGGCCCGCGCTATCCCGTGCTCGGCGGCCTTTGGCAGCCCCGGGGCGGCACGGCCCGGCACGACGCGGTCGCCTGGGGCTACGCCCGCGCGGCCTCCGACCTGGGCGTCGACGTGATCCAAAACTGCGAGGTGACGGGGATCGACCGCGACGCCGCCGAAAAAGGGGGGGGCGTGACGGGCGTGCGCACCTCGCGCGGGGCGATCCGCACCAAAAAGCTCTGCATCGTCGTCGCCGGCCATTCGGGCGTGCTGGCGGAGATGGCCGGTTTCCGTCTGCCGGTGGAAAGCGTGGCGCTGCAGGCGCTCGTCTCCGAGCCGATCAAGCCGGTGATGGACATCGTCGTCATGGCCAACACGGTCCACGGCTACATGAGCCAGTCCGACAAGGGCGAGCTGGTGATCGGCGGCGGCGCCGACGGGTTCAACAACTACACCCAGCGCGGCAGCTTCCAGCACATCGAGGAAACCGTCCGGGCGCTGGTGGAGACCTTTCCGATCATCTCACGCCTCAGAATGCTGCGCCAATGGGGCGGCATCGTCGACATGACCGGCGACCGCTCGCCGATCATCTCCAAGACGCCGGTGCCGGGCATCTTCATCAATTGCGGCTGGGGCACGGGCGGCTTCAAGGCCATCCCCGGCTCCGGCTGGGCCACCGCGGCGCTGGTGGCCAATGGCGAGGACCCGGTCGCCGGCCCTTTCGGCCTGAACCGCTTCGCCGAGGGCCGCATGATCGACGAAAGCGTCGCGGCGGCGGTGGCGCATTGATGGCCGCCTCAGTCCTCGAACGGCTCGTCCGGCCAGGCGTCGGGATCGTCCGCCTCCGCCTTTTCCGTCCCCGCCTCGTCCGCCCCCGCCTCGTCCGCCCCCGCCTCTTCCGCCAGGAGGACCGCCCGCGCGTGCGCCTCGCGAAACGCCTCCCGCGCCGCGTCGAAGGCGAGGTCAGGCGCGCCGGCCTGCGCCCAATCCTCGCCTGGCATCACCCGGCGCGACAGCGCCAGCTCGGCCTCCCGCGCGGCGGCCCGAGCCGCCTCCACGCCTTGCGTCAAACCGGTTTCGAAGGATCGAAGCGCGTCGAGGGCCATCTCGTCTCTCCCGTTTCGTTCTCAATATGTTCTTACTACGTTCTGAACC
>JBCCPD010000143.1:0-8447 GCA_039025075.1 Pseudomonadota bacterium
AGGCCCTGCCGCTCGTCCGCGATGGGCGTCTCGGGCTGCGCGGCCGCGGCCTCGTCCCAGCTGAGCGCGCCGGGCGGCGGCGGGCCGACGGCGTAGACGGGCAGGTCCGGCGGCAGGTCCGCCAGGGACGGGGCGAAGCGGGCGGAGGTCACCAGCAGCTTGGCCCCGCAATCGGCGGCGATGTAGGCGACCTCGGGCGCGGTCAGGTGAGAGCTGATGCAGGTGTAGTAGACCCCGGCCCGGTCGGCGGCGAAGCAGACCTCCAGCAACTCGCGCCGGTTCTCCATCAGGAGGGCGAAGTGGTCGCCGACGCCGAGGCCCGCCTCGCGCAGCAGATGCGCGCCCCGGTTGGCGCGGGTTTCGAGCTGGGCGAAGGTCACGGCCTCGCCCGTGTCGCTCATCGCCCAGGCGACGGCGTCCGGCTTGGCGGCGGCATGGGCGCGGGTGTCGACGGACGGGTCGGTCATGTCAGGTCAGGTCCACCACGGTCTTGCCGTAAGCGTCGCCGGCGCGCATCCGGTCGAAGGCCGCGTGCAGGTCTTCGAGGGGGAAGGTTTCGCCGATGACGGGGCGGATGTCGTGCTGGGCGATGGCGCGGCACATGGCTTCGAAGCCCTCGCGATGGCCGACGGTGATGCCCTGCAGCCTGACTTGGCGCGTGACGACGGCGCCGAGGGATAGGTCGGGCTTGAGGCCCGAAAGCACGCCGATCAGGGAGATCACGCCCCCCGGGCGGATGGCGCGGACCGATAGCGGCAACGTCTGCGCCCCGCCCAGCTCGAGGATATGGTCGAAGCCGCCGCGGTCCGAGGTCATGTCGCGGAAGGCGCGGGCCCAGTCCTCGGTCTGCCGGTAGTTCAGGGTCTCGTCGGCGCCGAGGGCGCGGACTTTCTCAAGCTTCTCGTCCGACGAGGAGATCACCGTGGCATGGGCGCCGAGGGCCTTGGCGAACTGCAGGGCGGAGAGGGCGACGCCGCCGGTGCCCTGGATCAGGATCCTGTCGCCGGCGCGCAGGCGGCCGTAGGTGGAGATCGCGCTCCACGCCGTCAGGGCGGCGCAGGGGAGGGCGGCGGCCTCCGCGTCCGTCAGATGGTCCGGCACGCGGGCCACGCCCTCGGCGCTCAGGCGCATCATCTCGGCCGCCGTGCCGTCGATGGGGCCGCCGAGGGAGGAAGCGAAGGCCTGCGGGCTCGGCTCTCCGCCCTGCCAGTTCTGGAAGAAGAGCGGGCAGACGCGGTCGCCCACGGCGACGCGGGTCACGCCCTCGCCGACCTCCACGACCTCTCCGACGCCGTCCGACAGGGGGATCAGCGGCAGCTCCCCGGTGCCGCGGCCATAGCCGCGCAGGGGCACGATCAGGTCGCGGGCGTTGAGGGAGGCGCGACGCATGCGCAGGACGACCTCGCCGGGGCCGGCTTTCGGCTCGGGGCGCTCGGCGAGCTTCAGGTGGTCGAAGCTCCAGTCGCCGTCGATCTGGTAGACGCGCATGGCGGGCTCCTTGGTGAGGTCAGGCGCCGGGGCCCAGCCGGGTCAGGCGTTCCAGCAGCATTTCGGTGGACCCGTCGGTCAGCGTCGCCGACTGGGCGCCGGCGAGGTGGCGGGCGAAGGGGCGCCGGGGCGAGAGGCCCTCGGCGCCCATGGCATGCATCAGCTCCGGCAGGCGGCGCAGGCAGGCGTTCGTTGCAAAAACCTTGGCTTGGGCGCAGAGCCGTTGGGCGGCCTCCGATCCCTCGTCCGCCTCCACCGCCGCGACGGCCTGGGCGGTGAGCGCCCTCGCGGCGGCGAGGTCCACGCCCGCCTGCGCCAGGCCCAGGCGCCAGGCTTGGTGCGCGGCCAGGGGCTTGCCGAAGCTCTCGCGCGAGGCGCCGTAAGCGGTCGCCTCCTCCAGCGCCGCCTCCAGCATGCCGCAGCCCATGGCGGCGACGTAGGCGCGGGCGCCGTTGATCTCGGCCAGTATGGCGCGGAAGGCCTCTCCGGGCGACAGCAGCTGGGCGTCGGCAGGCAGCCGCACCGCCTCGAACGTCAAAGCCGCGCAGCCGATGGAGGTCTGGGCGAAGGCGCTGTCGAGGGGCGTGCGGGTCACGCCGGGCGCGGTCAGGTCGACGACGAACGCGGCCACGCCGTCGCGGTCCCCGAGCGCGGCGGTCTGGGCGTAGACGATGCAGGTCTCCGCGTGCCTGGCGTTGATGATCCAGGTTTTCTCGCCGGTCAGGACCCAGCCGTCGCCCTCGGGCCGCGCCTGGGTCGCGACGGAGCCGAAGTCGGAACCCGCGCCCGGCTCGGTCAGCGCGGTGCAGGCCGACGCTTCGCCTGACAGAAGCCGCGGCAGGCGGCGGGCCTTGAGCGTCTCGGCCCCCCGTTCGGCGATCTTGATCGCGGCGTTCTGGGTGTTGATCAGCGCCATGGCGAAGCCGAAATCGGCCGTCGCCAAAACCTCCGCCGCCCGGGTCTTGGCCGAAAACGGCAGGCCGAGCCCGCCGTCGGCGGCGGCGACCTGAAGGCGGGTCAGGCCCAAGGCGCCGGCGGCGGCGAAATCCTCGGACGTCGGCGAGGCGCCCAACGACCAGTCCTCCGCCGCGGGCGCGATCCGCTCCAGCGCGAAGCGGCGGACCCGCGCCAGCAGGTCCGCGCCGTTCAGCGCGCCGTCGTCGGGCATCGGAACGCCGTCGCGACGTCGCCGCCGGGACCCGGCGCGTCGGAGGGGAGGAGCTTGTTGAACGCCGGCACGGTCATGCGGTCGTCGGATCGCCTTGCCATCGGAGGGTGGCTGGACGCTAGGCAGCGGCGATGCGCGGCGCAACGGCCAATTCGCGCGGGCCGAGGGATGACCGTTGGGGCGCGAAGGCGCTCGCGGCGCGCGATCAGGCGCCGACGCGGCGCGCGTGCAGGCGTCGATAGAGCGACATGGCCGGGGCGACCCTCCGCTCGGCGTCCGCGTCCAGCCGAGGCGGCGACGCGGCGGGCGGCGCGAAGCCGGTGGAGGCCAGAACAGAGCCGTACCAATGCGCCGCCCAGACCCCGTCCGTCGGCCGCGGGCCGGGCGGCCAGGACAGCATCGCCGGCTCGAACGGCAGACCGAGCGCGGCGCAGAGCGCCCGCAGCGTCGCCTCCGGCGCGCGCCGCAGGTCCGCGGCGTCCACCACCGGGGGCGGGGCGCCCAGACGCGCCGTCGCCTCCTCGTAAAGCTCCGCTTGCCGCGCGACGCCGAGGTCCTCCAGCCCGAAGACCTCGCGCTTGGCCGCGTAGCTGGCGGCCACCTCCCGCGGATCGCGGATCAGGAAGGCGACCCGCGCGCCGTCCATCCAATCGAGCGGGAAGTCCGGCAGCATGTGATGGGTCATGTGCTTTTCGTAGCGGATGCGTCCGAGCGGCGGCGGCGCGGCGCAGGCTCGCGCCACCTTCGCCGGGTCCTGGGGCTGGGAGGCCAGCACCGCCTCGCGCATCTGATGATCGACGCCGGAAGCGGCGAGGTAGGCGGCGTAGAAGGGCTCGTCGACCACGTCGCAATCCGATCGCGCGCCGAAGCTGCGCATCATCGCCGTCGAGAGGTTCCGCGGCCCTGACCACATCACCACCCGCATCGCTCGGCGCCCGTCGCGCTCAGTCCGCGTGGCCGCGCACTAGGGCGCGGTAGAGTTCTCGGATGCGCCGGGTCACCGGGCCCGCCCCGCCTTCGCCGATGGGCCGTCCGTCGATCTCGCGCACCGGGGTGTGCCCGCCGAAGCTGCCGGTGAGGAAGGCTTCGTCGGCGCCGTAGGTCTCGACCAAGGAAAAATCGCGCTCGAAGACCGGGATGCCGTCCTGCCGGCACAGCTCGATCGTTTTCCCTCGGGTGATCCCGTTCATGCAGTAGTTGCCGGTGGAGGTCCAAACCTCCCCCCGCCGCACGATGAAGAAGTTGCAGGAGTTCGTGGTGTTCACGAAGCCCAACGGGTCCAGCATCAGCCCCTCGTCGGCCCCCGCTTTTTCGGCCTGCACCGCCGCCAGCACGCAGTTGAGCTTGGAGTGGGAGTTCAGCTTGGGATCCTGGCTCATGGGCAGGCCGCGCACCTGGGGAACCGTGGCCAGCGTCACGCCACGCTCCGCCAGCTCGGGCAAGGGGCGCGAGTGCTCCATGATGATCACAACCGTCGGTCCCCAGCGCGACAGGGACGGGTGCTGGAACGGCCGGATCTTGCGCCCGCGGGTGACCATCAGCCGGGCATGGGCGTCGTCCTCCATGCCGTTGACGGCGCGCGTCTCCTCCAGCGCGGCCGTCAGGGCCTCCCGGTCCAGGCCGATGTCCAGATCGATGGCCTTGGCGGCCTCGTAGAGTCGGTCGAGATGCGCGTCGAGGAAGGCCCAGCGGCCGGCATGCAGGCGCAGCCCCTCCCACACCCCATCGCCCAGCATGAAGCCGCTGTCGTAGACCGAAACCATGGCCTCCGCCTTGGGCACGAGCCGCCCGTCGACGTGGATGAGGATGGCGTCGTTGCGCGCGTCGATCTCGCTGTCATGGGCGGTCAGAGCGCGCTCCGCTTGGTCGTCTGGGGCGGGGGCGTCTTGAGCTGGGGCGGTCACGGCGATCTCCCGAGGGCTGGCGAGGGTCGGAGGCGCGCCGACGGCTGCAGCGAACCGCCCGCCCGGGCGCAGGTCAAGCGCCGGGATGGACCCGCCGCCGCGCCGGACCTAGCCTGCCGTCCCGCGCGACGACGAAAGCCCGGCCTATGACCCTCCCCGAAACCGATCCCGGAGCCGCCCCCGGAAAAACCCCCGGAACAACCCCCGGAACAACCCCCGGCACGGCGCTCGTCACCGGCGCCTCCTCCGGCATCGGCGCGGCGACGGCGGAGCGGCTGGCCGCCGCCGGCTGGACCGTGCACGCCGTCGCCCGCCGGGCCGAGCGCCTGGCGGCGCTCGCGGAGGCGACCGGCTGCACGCCTCACGCCCTCGACGTGACCGACGGCGACGGCCTCGCGCGCCTTTTCGCGCAGGTCTCGCCCGACCTGCTGGTCCTGAACGCCGGCCGGGGCGGCGGCTTCGCCGGCCTGACCCGCACCTCGCGCGAGGAGCTGGCGCAGACCGTCGAAACCGACGTTACCGCGCTCCTCGACGCCCTGCGCCTCGCCCTGCCGGGGATGATCGCCCGCGGCCGGGGGCATGTGGTGCTGCTGGGCTCCGTCGCCGGCCTCTACCCGTCGGTCTCCGCCATCTACGGGGGCGCCAAGGCGGCGGTCGGGATGATCGCCCGGAACCTGCGGCTGGAGCTGCGCGGCACGGGCGTCAGGGTCACCGACATCCGCCCGGGCCGCGTCTCCACCGAGTTCTACGACGTTGCCCTGCCGGACCCCTCCGCCGCCGCCCGCGCCAAGGACACCGGGATCCGCGAGCTCTCCCCCGCAGACGTCGCCGACGCCATCCTCTACGCCGTCGCCGCCCCGCCCCATGTCAACGTCTCGGCCATCGAGCTGCAGCCGGTGGAGCAGACCTATGGCGGCTCGACCTTCGACCCGCTGCGCCGGACCGCGCGATGATCACCGTCTTCGGTTCGGTCAACATGGACTTGGTCGTGACGGTGCAGGCGCTGCCCCGGCCAGGCGAGACCGTGCCCGGCGGCGATCACTTCGCCGCGCCGGGGGGCAAGGGGGCCAACCAAGCGCTCGCCGCGACCCGCGCCGGCGCCGCCGTGCGCTTCGTCGGCGCGGTGGGCGAGGACGCCCATGCCGGGCCCTCCCTCGTCCACCTCCGCGAGGCGGGCGCGGATCTGTCGGCCGTCCGCACCGTTCCCGGCCCCACCGGGGTCGCCCTGATCCTGGTGGACGCGGCGGGAGAGAACGTCATCGCGGTGGCGCCGGGCGCCAACGACTCCCTCGGCGCCGACCGGGCCGCCGACCTAACGCTCGCCTCCGGCGACACGCTGCTGATGCAGCTGGAGGCGCCGCCGGCGGGGGTCGAGGCGGCGATGGCCGCCGCCCGAGCCGCCGGGGCGCGCGTCCTGCTCAACCCCGCGCCGTTCCTGCCGGAGGCGCGCGGGCTGCTCCCCTCCGCCGACCTGCTGATCCTCAACGAGACCGAGGGGCGCGCGGCCTTGGACGCCACGCTTCCCGACCGGCCCGAGGCCGCGGCGGCCGCGCTGTCCGCCGCCTTCGGGCCCGCCGTTGCGCTGACCCTCGGCGCGCGAGGCGCGGCGCTGGCGATGGGCGGAGAGACCTGGCTCGCCCCGGCCCCCAGCATCGATGCGGTCGACGCCACCGGGGCCGGAGACGCCTTCTGCGGCCATCTCGCCGCCGCCCTCGACCGGGGCGAGGCGCCCGGTTCGGCGCTTCGCCTCGCTTGCGCCGCCGGGGCCGCCGCCTGTCTCGTACAGGGCGCTCAGCCGGCCATGCCGACGCTGAAGGCGGCGCGCGCGCTGCTCTGACCGGCCCGCGCGCCCAACCCCGCGCGCCGGGGCCGCCGCCCGCATCGGGCGAAACTTGTCCGGACCAATTGCATTCTCTTGCCGCGACGTTAAACTTTGGTCGCAAGGGGCGGAACGGCCCCGCCACGCCGGCCGGCCCCAGCGGCGCCCGGCCGATCCCGACAGCGGACGGGCCGACGCGGCCCGCGGAGGACCAAGTCATGATCTCCCACACCTTCAAGGCCGGCGCCGCCGCGCTCTCGCTGCTCATCGCCGCCCCGGCGGCCCAGGCCGAAACCTTCGTGCGCGTCGGCGGCGGCCTCGCCGGCACCTTCCCGGTCTTCGCCGCCAAGCTGGCCGAGCTGATCAACGAGAACATCGAGGGCGTCACCGCCAACGTCGTCTCCGGCGACGTGGAGAAATCCCAGATCATGATCGAGACGGGCGAGCTGGACTTCAACATCGCCCCGACCTTCATGACCTACCAGATCGCCGAAGGGCGCGGCTCGCTCGGCGCGCCCACGCCCAACGTCCGGCATGTGATCACCCTCTATGGCTCGCCCATGCAGCCGGTGGCCCGCCTCGGCGGCCCCTCGACCCTGGCGGAGCTGGACGACGCGCCCAACCGCGTCTGGACCGGCCAGAAATCGGGCTTCTTCTATCAGGTCTTCGCGCCGATGATGCAGGCCGCCGGGGTCAGCCCCGAGTCCATCGAAGCCGCCGGCGGCGTCATCGAGCAATACGGCTATCTCGAAGAGGTGCAGGGCTTTCAGGACGGCAATCTCGACGCCGGCATCTTCGCCGGCCCCGTCCCCTACGGCCTGATGCAGCAGTTCGAGCAGACCCCTGGCTTCCAGCTGATCGGCATGTCCGAGGCGGAGCTCGACGCTTTCGAGGAGATCCTGCCGGGCATGACCCGCTTCACCATCCCCGGCGGATCCTACGCCAACAACCCGGACGACGTGGAAGTGCCCTTCTACGTCAATCACCTGGTGGCGAGCGCCGGCGCGGATCCGGAGCTGGTCTATCAGGTCACCAAGCTGATGTACGAAAACTACGAGGCCTTCCACGGCCTCTTCGCCGGGTCGGAGGAGATCGACGATCAGGACGTCTTCGCGCACAACAACCTGTCCGTGCACGAGGCCTCCCAGCGCTTCTTCGACGAAGTCGGCGCCCAGTAAGGCCCGACCCGACGCCCCTCGCCGCCGCCTCGGTCCGATGACGGGTCGGGGCGGCGCCCAGCGCGCCCCGAACCCTCGACACCCGCAACCGAATGAGCGCCGCCGCCCCCGCCCTGCCGCGCCTGATCCGCCGCGCCGAGGCGTCGGCCTTCGAGGCCGCCTGCGCCTGGGCGGCGCTGGTCGTCGGCGTCTTCTTCATCCTCATACACGTCTACGCGGCGCTGCATGGCTCGCCCGACGCGCTGCTGATGCGCTCGCTGCACGTCACGTCGGCCTTGGCGCTGGTGTTCCTGACTCGGCCGCTAAGCGCGGGCCGGGCGCGGGCGATCGA
Source organism: Pseudomonadota bacterium (assembly GCA_039025075.1). Classification (GTDB taxonomy): domain Bacteria; phylum Pseudomonadota; class Alphaproteobacteria; order Rhodobacterales; family Rhodobacteraceae; genus Albimonas. The sequence goes on from JBCCPD010000143.1 coordinate 7,889, forward strand.
CATGCTGGCCGTCGCCGGCGCGATCGGCGTGCAGGTCTGGTTCTTCGTGGAGCTGGAGACCTGGAACATCCGCACCGTGTTCTTCAGGCCCGTCGACTACGCGACCTCGATCCTCTTCATCGTCCTGATCCTGGAGGCGACGCGGCGGGTCGTCGGCTCGATCCTCGTGCTGATCTGCCTGTTTTTCATGGCGCATGCGCTCTACGCGAACCATTTTCCGGGCATCTTCTTCGGGCCGCCCTCGTCGCTGAAGAACCTGCTGCAGGCGGTGTTTTTGGATTCGAACGGCATCTTCGGCACCGCCGTGGCGGTGATGGCCAATTTCGTGGTGCTGTTCATCCTTTTCGGAACGCTGCTCAACGCCTCTGGCGGCGGGGCGTTCTTCACGCGGCTGTCCTTCGCCCTCTTCGGCCACCGTACCGGGGGGCCGGCCAAGGCGGCCGTGGTCAGCTCGGCCATGATGGGCTCGCTCTCGGGCTCGGCCATCGGCAACGTGCTGACCACGGGGGTCTTCACCATCCCGCTGATGATCCGCCTGGGCTATCGCCGCGCCTTCGCC
>JBCCPD010000144.1:0-8400 GCA_039025075.1 Pseudomonadota bacterium
ACGCTGATCTGGCGGCGGTTCAAGCGCAACAAGCTGGCGGTGGTCGACGCGTCGAGATCCTTGCGGTCCAGCGCCTGCAGATCCGCCTCGGCGTCGTAGGCCTCCTCCGACACCCAATGGGAGTCCGGATCGATCCGCGGGTCGAGCGCTTCCTCCCGCGGCGCCGGCGCGGCGGGATCGTAGGCGCCTGGCGGCGGGTCCATCGGGCGGTCGGAGCTCACCGCCGCCGCCCCGAAAACCGGATCCGCGGATCCAGCACCGCCAGCAGAATGTCGGAGATCAACATGCCCACAAGCGTCAGGATCGACACGAACAGCAGGATGAACCCCGACAGGAAGTAATCCTGGCTGCGCAGAGCGCTCAGCAGGATCGGCCCGATGGTCTGCAGCCCCATCACCAGGCTCACCAGCACTGAGCCGGAGACCAGGCTCGGCAGCAGGTTGCCGATGTCCGCCACGAACGGATTCAACGCCATCCGCAGCGGATACTTCACGACCGTCTTCACGGGCCCCACGCCCTTGGCCTGGGCGGTGACCACGTAAGGCTTGCCCAGCTCGTCCAGCAGGTTGGCCCTCAGCCGCCGCACCATCGCCGCCATGCCCGAGGTGCCGATGACGATGATCGGCACGATCATGTGCACCAGAATGTTCTGCAGCTTCGACATCGACATCGGCTCGTCGACGAACTCCGACCCCATCAGCCCGCCGACCGGCAGACCGAACCACTGGGCCCCCTTATGATAGAGGATCAGCGCCAGCAGGAAGTTCGGCGTCGCCAGCCCGATATAGCCGATGAAGGTGGCGGTGTAGTCGACCCAGGTGTTGGCCTTCACCGCCGCGACCGCGCCCAAGGGCAGCGCCACCAGATAGACGAAGAGGATCACGAAGAGGTTCAGCGCGATGGTCATCCACAGCGCCTCGCCCACGACCTCGCCCACCGGCGCGTCCAGCTCGAAGGACCAGCCCAGATCCCCCTGCAGCAGGCCCGAAAATCCGTTCACGCCCGGCCAGACCCCGATCCAAATCAGATACTGCTTCCACAGCGGCTGATCGAGCGCATACTCGCGCATCAGGAACTCCGCCTTGGCGACGGCCGAGGCCTCGCCTGAGGCGCGCAGCTGGTTGATCTGGTTGGTCAGCACGTCGCCCGGCGGCAGGTTGACGATCCAGAACACCAGCACCGAGACCAGCGCGAGGGTCCACAGCATCGTCCAGCAGCGGCGGATCAGATAGGGGCCCACGCCTCAGGCCCCCGCGCTATGGCGAACCGCGCCGGTCATTCGGCGAAGAAGAACTCGTCCGGCCGGTGCACGCCCAGATGGGCGCCGGGCTCCCAAGCGTAGACGGCCTGCTCGGGCACGTTGCGCAGACGGTTGGAGACGATGATTGGCTGCGGCGCCGCCGCCACCAGGCCGATGGCGAAGACCTCCTGGGCGTGGATGTCCAGCATCTCCTCCCAGATCGCCACGCGCGCCTCGTCGCTCTCGGCCCGCTTCCAGGCGTTGAACAGATCCAGCAGCCGCTGCGCCTCCGGCGTCTGCGGCGGCTCGCCCGAGGCCTGCATGGTCTGGAAATGCTGCCCCCACATGGGCCAGGCGAAGTTGGCCTGATCCACCGGGGCCAGCGCCGTCGGCGGGGTCGAGGCCGTCGGCAGCCCGTTGTTCCAGCCGAACCAGACCGGCATCATCGACTCCCCGCCATAGGCGGAGTTCCTCAGGATGTCCCGGTCCAGCGGCCGGTAGATCAGCTTCAGCCCCAGCTCCCGCCAGCTCTCCGCCACCAGCTCCAGCGCGTCGGACTCTTCTGGCCGCTCGCCGGCGGTCTCCACCACGATCTCCAGGGGCCGGCCGTCGGGCAGAAGCCGCGTGCCGTCCGCCGCGCGCGCCTCCAGCCCCAGCTCGTCCAGCAGCGCGTTCGCCGCCGCCGGATCATGGGCCGCCCAGGCCGTCGCCCGCGCCGCGTCGAAGAAGGGCGAGCCCTCCAGCACGGCCACGTTGGTCTCCTTGGCCAAGCCGTAATAGAGGCTCTTGTTGATCGCCCGCCGGTCGATCCCCAGCGACAGCGCCCGCCGGAACCGCACGTCGCGCAGCAGCGCCTGCCAGACCGGATCCGAAAAATTCTGATTGGGGTAGAGCGCCATCTCCGACGCCGCGCCGTTGGACCACAGATAGGTGGTGTAGTCCCCCGTCTCCTCCCCCTTCTTCAGCACCGGCGCGTCCGAGAAGGTGAGCGAACGGATCTGCAGATCGCTCTCCCCCAGCGTGACCTTGGAGGCCACCAGGCCCGAGGCGGCGATCTCGATCTCCACCCCATCGACATAGGGCAGCTGCACGCCGGCCGCGTCGACCCGGTGATAGTAGGGATTGCGCGTGAGGACGTAGCGCTGGCCGTTCTTTTCCGACGTGTTGACCCAGGGATGAAGCGTCGGCAGGTCCGGATTGTCGAAGCCGTACATGTTGTCGAGCTTGTTATGCAGCTGCGCCCAGTTGCGGCTGCGCGTCTCCGACATCAGCGCCTCCAGCTCCGCCGGGTCGGCGTAGTCGCCGTGGAAGCGCTTCATGTAGTGGGCGGGCCGGTAGATGAAGGGCGGCCGCGCCCCGGCGAGCGCCGGCAGCAGCCGCGGGTTCGGCGCTGGCCAGGTGTAGCGGATCGCCGTCTCGGACAGGACCTCGACCACCGGAGGCGCGTCGTTCACCAGCAGCAGGTCCATGGGCCCGGCGGGGGAGAGCATCTCGTTGTTGGCGACGTCTTCCCAATAGTAGCGGAAGTCCTCGGTGGTGAAGGGCGCGCCGTCCGACCAGCGGTGCCCTTCGCGCAGATGGAAGGTGAAGATGCGGCCCTCCTCCACCTCCACCTCGCGCAGCAGGTCGGGCTGCAGCCGGAAGCGCTCGTCATAGCCCATCAGGCGGGCGTAGCCGTAGACGACCATGTAGCGGATGTCGCGCGCATTGGTGAAGATCATGCGCATCTCGCCGCCCTGACGGCCCAGCTCCCGGCCTTTGGCCTCGAGATCCACGATCAGCGGCTCCGCCGGCGCCCGCGCCTGCACGGGCGGCATCGCGCCGGAGGCGACGGCCTCGGCCAGCGACGGGCTCTCCTTCAGCTCCAGCGCCCCCGCCGGGGCGGCGAACAGCGCCAGGGCGGCGAGGGCGGGGCGGGCGAAGGTCTTCAACAGGGTCATGCGGCGCACCTTACGAAATGCCCGGGCTCCACTTCCAGCAGGTCGGGGGCGTTCTCGCCCTCGTAGCGGTAGGGCTCGGGCCAGGTTTCAGGGGCCCCGGCGCCCGCCGCCACCGCCTTCAGATCGAGCCGACGGTCCATGTCCGGCTCCGGCGAGGCGGCGATCAGCGCCTGGGTGTAGGGGTGGCGAGGGTCGTTGAACAGCAGCGATGCGGGCCCCTGCTCCACGATGCGGCCGCGGCGCATGACGGCGACGCGGTCCGCGAGATCGGCCACGACCGTCAGGTCGTGGGAGATGAACAGATAGGACAGCCCCATCTCGTCGCGCAGTTCCTTGAGCAGGTCCAGCACCTGCGCCTGCACCGACACGTCGAGCGCCGAGGTCGGTTCGTCGCAGACCAGAAGCTCCGGCTGCAGCGCCAGCGCCCGGGCTATGGAGATCCGCTGCCGCTGCCCGCCCGAAAACGCATGCGGAAAGCGGCCCAGATGGTCGGGCGAGAGCCCCACGCGCCGCATCAGCTCCGCCGCCCGTTCGCGGCGTGAGCGGTCGTCGCCCCAGCCATGCACGCGCAAAGGCTCGGTCAGGATGTCCATCACCGCCATGCGCGGCGAGAGCGAGGCGTAGGGATCCTGAAAGACGATCTGCACCTTGGAGCGAAAGGCCTTCAGCGCCGCGCCGGACAGCGCCATCACGTCGAGCTCGCGCCCGTCGGCGCCGCGGTAGCCGACCTGGGCGCCCGCGTCCGGTTCTTCGGCCCGCAGCATCAGCTTGGCGATGGTGGACTTGCCGGAGCCGGACTCGCCCACGACCGCCATGGTCTCCCCCCGGCCCACGGCGATGCGCACCTGGCGCACCGCCTTCACCGCCGGCAGCGGCGCGCCGAAGCCGGACCGGCGTCCCTCATAGGTCTTGCTCAGGTCGCGCGCCCAGAAGATCGGGTCCGCCACGGCGCCTCGGTCCACCGCCGCGTCCTCGGGGATTTCCGGCGCCGCGGCGATCAGCGCGCGGGTGTAGCCATGGCCGGGCCGGGTCAGGATGTCGGCGCAGGACCCGGCCTCCACCACGCGGCCCTTGCGCATCACCACGACCCGGTCGGCCATGTTGGCGACGACGCCCAGATCGTGGGTGACCAGGATCACGCTCAGCCCCATCTCCGCCTGCAGCTGCTTGATCAGGTCCAGCACCTGCGCCTGCGTGGTCACGTCCAGCGCCGTCGTCGGCTCGTCGGCGATCATCAGGTCGGGCTTGCACACCAGCGCCATGGCGATCATCGCCCGCTGGCGCAGGCCGCCCGACAGCTCGAACGGATAGGCCTCCCACGCCCGCTTGGGGTCCGGAAAGCCCACCTGGTCGAACACCTCCAGGCAACGATGGCGCGCCGCCTCCCCGGTCAGGCCGTTGTGCAGGCTCACCGCCTCCGCCGTCTGATCGCCGATCGTGTGCAGCGGAGAGAGGGAGCTCATCGGCTCCTGGAAGATCATCGACACCCGGCCGCCGCGCACGTCCCGAATGGCGGACCGGGACAGGGCGAGCAGGTCCTGCCGCTCCCCGCCGCGGCCGCGGAACAGGGCTTGTCCGCGGATGATTCGCGCGCCTTTGGGCAGGATCCGCAGCAGCGCCTTGCCGGTCAGCGTCTTGCCGGACCCCGACTCGCCCACCAAAGACAGCGTCTCCCCCCGCCGCAACGCGAACGACACGCCGGTCACGACCTCCGTGGCCAGAGGTCCGGCGCCGAAGGCGATGCTCAGGTCCTTCACGTCCAGCAGGGTCGACGGGCCCAACGGCGCGGCCCCCCCGCGCCCGGCGCCCGCCTCGCCAAGCTCCCGGCTCGTGGCCGTCGTCATGTCGCCGCCGCCTCCCCTTGGGTCGGGCCGCAGACAGCGCTCCCGACCCCCTGTTTCAGGCCGGGCGAGAGTGCCGCGGCGCAGCCGGCAGGGCAACCGGATTCACGCAGCTTTCACAGACCCGTCGTCTCCGCCCCGATGGGCTTTTCATAGATCACCGCATGCTCCCGCCCCGCCCAACGCAGGTAGAGCGCGCGGGCCGCCGCGTTGCCGGCGAGCGCCCCGATGCTCATCCGCGGCAGGCCGAGCGCGACGAAGCGCGCCTCCGCCTCCGCCATCAGACGGGCGGCGAGCCCCTGCCGCCGCGCCGCCTCCGCCACGTAAAGATCCGTGACCGCGCCCAGACGCCGGTTCTCGGGCAGGACGTAGAGGTCCGCGTCCTCGACCACCAAGCCGATCAGGAAGCCGACGGGACGCCCTTCGGCCTCCGCCAGCAGAGCGAAGCCGCCGTCGCGCTCCATCAGGTCGAGCTGGCGGTCCAGATGCGGCCCGATCCCGCTCGGCGGCACGCGGTTGGCCTCCATCGCCCGCTCCACCGCCTGCAGCCCTTCCATCAGGGGCAGCAGCGCCTCCCGCGCCTCCCGGCCCACCTCGCGGATCGTCGGGGTCATGGCGCGGCCTTCAGCGCGCCCAGCAGCTCGTCCAACGTCGCCTCCAAGATCGCCAGCTCCCGCGGTTCGGAGAACCTATGGTCGGCCCCCTTCACCAGCTGCAGCCGCAGATCCGGGCTCTGCGCATGGGCCAGCAGCGCCAGAGCCCGCTCCTGCGGCACGTCGACGTCGTCGCTCCCCTGCAGAAGGCGCACGGGGAAGGGCAGGGGCAGCGGCGCGCGCAACACCAGATGGTCCCGCCCGTCCTCGATCAGCCGCCGGGTGATGACGTAGGGTTCGTCCGAATACTCCGAGGGCAGCTCGACGCGCCCGGTCTCCGCCATCTCCCGCCGCTGAGCGTCGCTGAACCCGGCCTCCATCGAATCCGCCGTGAAATCCGGCGCCGCGGCGATGGTGATCAGCCCCGCGACCCGCTCCGGCAGTCGCCGCGCCAGCAGCAGCGAAATCCATCCTCCCATGGACGAGCCGATCAGCACCTGAGGCCCCTCGGTCAGCCGCTCCACCGCGTCCTGAGCGTCCCGCGCCCACTGTCCGATGCACCCCGTCGCCTCGAAATCCCCAGACGACGCGCCGTGGCCGGTGTAGTCGAAGCGCAGAAACCCAAGCCCCCGGTCCGCGCAGACCCCCTCCAGATGCAGCGCCTTGGTCCCGGTCATGTCCGACCGAAACCCTCCCAGGAACACCACCCCCGGCCGTCCGGCCACGCGGGACTCGTCCGAAGGCCGAAGGGCGTGGTAGGCGAGGCTGCGGCCGTCCTCGAAGACGAGGAAGTCGGGGTCGGGGGAGGCGGTCATGCAGTCTACCGGGCTGAGCGATGAGGACGGGCGCGACCCTAGCGGCGCCGCCGGGCGTGTCGAGCCCGGCGCGGCCCAGCGCGGGGTCGAGGGCCTCACCGTGCTCCAGCTCGTCCCCTCCATCGAAAGCGGCGGGGTGGAGCGGGGCTGCGTCGACATCGCCCGCGCCCTGACCGCCGCCGGCGCGACGGCCCTCGTCGCCTCCGCGGGCGGACGCATGGAAAGCGCCCTCGCCCGCGCCGGGGGGCGTCTTCTGAAGATGGACATCGGCGCCAAGGCCCCCTGGCGGATCCGCGCCAACGCCCGCGCCCTCGCCTCGGTCATCCGCGCCGAACGGGTCGACGTCGTCCACGCCCGCTCCCGCGCGCCGGCCTGGGCCGGCTGGCTCGCCGCGCAAGACACCGGCGTCGCCTTCGTCACCACCTGGCACGGCACCTACTCCGAAAACCTGCCCTTCAAGCGGATCTGGAACGGCGTCATGGCCCGCGGCCGCCCCACCATCGCCGTCTCCGACTTCATCGCCGGCGAAATCGCCCGCCGCCACCCGGAGGCCCAGGTCGTCACCATCCCCCGCGGCGTCGACCTCGCCGCCTTCGACGAGGCCGCCGTCAGCGCCGAGCGCACCGCCGGACTGGCCGAGCGCTGGGGCCTCATCGAAAGCCCCCGTCCCGTCGTCATGCTCCCCGGCCGCCTGACCCGCTGGAAGGGGCAGGAGCCCTTCATCGAGGCCGCCGCCCGCCTCAAGGCGATCCGCGGGGCGGAGGACTTCGTCTTCCTGATGGTCGGAGGCGACCTCGACTCCGACTTCGCCAGGGGGCTGGAGCGGCGCATCCGCGCCCGCGGCCTCGGGAACGTCGCGGCCCTCGCCGGCCATTGCGACGACATGGCCGCGGCCCTCAAGCTCGCCGCCGTCGTCGTCTCCGCCTCGCTGGAGCCCGAAGCCTTCGGCCGCGTCGCCGCCGAAGCCGCCGCCATGGGCCGCCCCGTGGTCGCCTCGGACCACGGCGGCGCGCGCGAGACGGTCGAGGAGGGACGCAACGGCTTCCGCTATCCTCCCGCAGACCCCCAGGCGCTTGCCGAGGCCGTCCAGCGGGCGCTCCAGCTCGACGACAGCCAGCGCGCCCACATGGCCGCCGCGGGCCGCGCGCGCGTCGTGCAGCGCTTCTCCCTGGCGCGGATGGAGGCCGAAACCCTCGCCGTCTACGCCCGCGCGGCGGGGCGCGAGGATTGAACGGAGGCCGTTTCGCGCCCGAAATCGGCTCGGCCGAGACGCGTTTCGGCACGGCTGCGCCCCGGTTTTCGACCTTTCTCGCCCCGGTTCTCCCCCGTTCGGACGGCGTTTCGGACCGCTTTCAGGCCCGTTCGAGCGCGGTTTCGGGGCGTTTTCGACCGGTTTTCGAGCCCTTCGGCACCCGTTTCATACCCGTTTCCGCCCCGCTTTTCCGCCGTTTCGACCGCCTCCGGACCCGGTTCCACCCCCGTCCGAGGCGTCCGCGCGACGGTTCTCGCCCGTCCCGGCCCCGGTCCCGCGCTTTTCTTGACACCTCTCGGCGCCCTCATATGGTGCGCCCACGCCGCTGGAAGAGGGCTTCCGCGGCGCTTGAATCCTTGGAGAAACCCCATGTCCGAAGCCTCCGTCGCCCGTCCCGAAGCCGAAGGGAGCGAGGTGAAGCAGGTGACGATCACGCTGCCGGACGGCGCGGCGCGGACCTACGCGGCCGGGATCACCGGCGCCGAGGTGGCCGCGGACATCTCCAAATCCCTCGCCAAGGCCGCCATCGCGGTCAAGATCGACGGCGTTCTGAGCGATCTGTCCCGCCCGATGCACGAAAATCACCGCCTCGCCATCGTCACGATGCGCGACGAGCGGGACGCTTTGGAGCTCGTGCGCCACGATCTGGCGCACATCATGGCCCGCGCGGTGCAGGAGATCTGGCCCGACGTGAAGGTCACCATCGGCCCGGTGATCGA
>JBCCPD010000145.1:0-8357 GCA_039025075.1 Pseudomonadota bacterium
GCGCAGGAAAGCCTCCGTCAACGCCGTCAGGGCGAAGCGGCGACGAAGCCCTCCGCCTGCCCAGCCCGGCAGGCCTGCCCGCGCGGCTTCCTCCTCCAACGCGGAAACATATGAGATTCGAGGCAGATAGGCGGCGTCGGCGCCTCTCTCCAGAGCTTCGAGCACCGCCCTTCCAGTGCGGCGGGCGTTGAGGTGCAGGCGGACCCGCGCCATGTCCTGCGGCGGCCGGTCCGCCATTCGCCGGCGCAGGCCTTCGGCGAAATCCCGCGCGAAATCGGCCCCGGGCGGCAAGTAGCAAAGGCTCGGCATGTCCGCGCCGCCGGTCACCGAGCGGCGCTTTCTGAGATCGCCGCTTCGGCCTCCGCCAGCCCCTCAGGCGTGCCCACGTCGACCCATTCGCCGTCATGAACGATCGCGAACAGCCGGCCGCGCGCCAGCAGCGCGTCCCAGATCAGGTTGGTCGAAAACGGGCCCTCGGGCCCGGCGCCGAAGACGCCTGGCCGGATGATCTGCGCGCCCGTGTAGACCAGCGGCGCGGTGCGCCCGCGGCGGCGGGACGGGCGGCCGTCGTGCCCGAGCTCGAAATCTCCGGCTCGTGTGTAGGCCCGCGCCGCGCCGCGCCGCGCCAGCAAAAGGAGAGCGTCCATCCGCGCCGCGTCCCACGCCTCGGCCAAGGCGGGCAGGGGCGCCGCGCCGGTCCAGACGGCGTCGGAATTGACCACGTAGACCGGGGCCTCGCCCAGCAGCGGCAGGGCGTTTCTGACCCCTCCGCCGGTCTCCAACAGCGCGTCGCGCTCGTCGGAAAAGGCGATGCTAGGGCGGGTGCGCCCGCTCAGATGCGCCTGCAGACGGTCCGCGAAGTGGTGCAGGTTGACCACCGCCTCCTGGGCGCCGCCCTCCTCCACCCGGTCGAGCGCGTGGTCGATCAGCGCTTTTCCGCCCGCTTGCAGCAACGGCTTGGGGGTGGAGTCGGTCAAAGCGCCCATGCGCGAGCCCCGTCCGGCCGCCATGACCATGGCCCGGCGCGGCCGCCTCATGCGCCGGCCTTGAGGCGGGCGAGCCGCTCGGGCGTCGGTTCGGGCAGGTTTTGCGCGACGAAGGCTTTCAGATCGGCCAGCGCGGGGTGCGACAGGTCCTTCCGGAGGTGCGACCAGACGCGCGGGATGAGGTCCGCATAGGCCGGTTTGCCGTCGCGGAGGCGCAATCTGGCGAAGATCCCGATGATCTTGAGGTTCCTTTGCGCCGCCAGAATCGCCGAGGCGGCCGAGAACGCCTCCCGATCCGCGCCCGATTCGGCGAAGAACGCGTCCTCGGCGGCGTCGCTCGCGGGCTGGGAGACGTCTCTTCTGGCGTCCTCGAGCAGCGAGATCAGGTCGTAGGCTCCGTGCCCGGCCAAAGCGTCCTGGTAATCGAGCAACCCCACGCGCGCCGATCCGCGCCGATCCGACAGCCAAACGAGGTTTTCGGCATGGTAGTCGCGCAGCACCAGCGCGTCGCGAACCTTCGAAACCGGCGCGCAGGCGGTCCGGATCAAGCCCTCGAACCTCTGTTTCGCGGCATCGGACGGGGGGTCGCAGACCCCTTTCCACCACCAATCCACCGCCAAAACCGCTTCTCTGAGGAGCGTTTGCACATCGTAGGGGGGCGGATCGAAGCCGTTTTCAGCCGCCGGTCGGGCCTGAATCTCTGCCAAAAGCGCTCCGGCGGCGGCGTAAAGCGGGCGCTCCAAGGCCGGATCGGAGGCGCAAACGCGGGCGAAAAGCGCGTCTCCGAGGTCTTCGAGCAGCAAAAACCCCTCGGTTTCGTCAGCGAAATAGATCTCCGGCGCGCTGAAACCGGCGTCGCGGAGGCGTTTCGTGACCGCCAGGAAGGGCCGGACATCCTCTCCGCGCTTCGGCGGCGCGTCCATCAGCACCGCTTTCGAGCGACCCTGATCGCCTTCCAGACGCTCGTAGCGGCGGTTGGAGGCGTCGCCGGCCAAGGGTTTCGCGATAGCGCCGCGCCATCCCGCGGCCTTCAAAAAGCGCTCCCGGCGGACGGCGCGGCGCTCGGCCGGGGCGTTCATCAGGCGCGCTGCAGGGCGTTCAGGGCCGCGTCCCAGCCCTCGCCGACGGCCGCGGCGCGCAGGCGCCGGCCTCGCCCAAGCTCCTGCAAGGCGATTTCGAGGCGCCGCGGCGGGGTCCATGGACCCAGCCGATCGGGCCATTCGATCAGGGTCACGGCGTCTTCGAAGGCCAGGTCGAGGCCCAGCTCCTCGATCGCGTCGGGGCCCGAAAGGCGATGCAGGTCCGCGTGCCAGACCTCGGCCCCAGCGGTCTCGTAGGTCTGCACCAGGGTGAAGCTGGGGGAGGGCACGTCCTCGCGCCGGCCGTCGAGGGCGAGCCGGGCCTGAATCGCGGCGCGTGCGAGGCAGGACTTGCCGGCGCCCAGATCGCCGGAGAGCAGCACCGCGTCGCCGGGGACGAGCACGGGACCCAAGGCGCCGCCGAGGCGATCGGTGGCCGCCGCATCGGGCAGGTCGCGGACGATCTCGACCGCCGGCGCGGCGTCGGGGGAGAGGCGTGAGGCGGGCATCGGCGAGCAGAATGGCCCGGGCGCGGCGCCGCTGCAATCGGCGGCGCCGAGATCTCCGGCGGTCAGGCCGCCGCGTCGGTGGACCGGCCCGGCGGCGCGTCCGGACCGCTCAGGTCGGCCGGCCCCCGCGCCGGCAGGGCGCAGGTGACGCGGATCACCACGTCGCCGGGCGCCGTCGGTCCGAAGGGCAGAGCCGCCTCCCGCGCGGTCCAGCCGACTTGGGCGTCTGAGGCGTCGGTCTGGGCCGGCGACGCCTGCGCGCCCGCGGAGGGCGCGGGCTCGCGCCGCTCCACGAACAGGCCCCCGCCGTGCATTTCGGCGAAGCGGCGGGCGAGCGAAAGCGCGAGGCCCTTGCTGCGCGGCGCGCCCTCGCGACGTTCCTCGGCGGTTTCTGGAGCGTCGGTCCAGACCTCCACCTGATCGCCGCGCCGCCGGGCGCCGCAGCGGATCTCAGACCCCCAATCGGCCCGTTCGATGGCGTCGAAAAGCAGATTCACGAGCAGCTGGCGCACCCGCGCGGCATCGCCGGCGAGCCAGCCGTCGGCGGTGGTTTCAGCCGGAGCGCGGCCCAATCGCACGCCTTGCCGGTCCGCGGCCCCTTGGGCCTGCGCCACCGCGCCGTCCAGCGCCGCGTCGAGGTCCACCGGGGCCGAGCCGAGGGCGATGGCGCCGCCTTGGGCCGAGGCGAGATCGGAGACGGCGCCCATGGCGCGTTGGATCTCGGCCGCCGCTTCCAAGATGCCGTCGGCGAAGGCGCGCCGCCGCTCCTCCCCTTCGGCGGCGCCGGCTTCGTCGCGCAGCATCTGTCCGTAGCCCGAGATAGTGTTCAAAGGCGTGCGCAGACGGCGGGAGGACTGCTCGATCAGAGCGCCGCGAAGCTCTTCGGCCGATTCCATGGCGGTTTGGCGGCCCTGCAGGGCCTCGGCGGCCCGCACCGCGTCGGTTTCGTCGAAGAACGCCGTCAGAACCGATCCGTCCGGCAGGGCGGCGACGCGCAGGCGCAGTCTGCGGCCGTCCAAGGTGGCGATGGGCTCCACCCAGGGGCGGCGGCCTTCGGTTTCGGCGAAGAACGCGCGGACGCGGCGCCAGGCGTCCGTGGGGCGGCTGAGCTCGGCGCAGCGCTGCAGGGCTTCCGACAGCCCTTCCGCGCCGTCGTCGTCGCCGGGACGGAAGCCCCAGAGCCGGGCGAAGGCGGGATTGGCGAAGCGGGCGCGGCCGTCGGGGCCGAAGGCGGCGACGCCTTCCTCGAGCCGGTCGATGACGGCGCGGCGGATGTCGTTGGCGGTGTGCCAGCGCCGCTCCAGCCGCGCGGTCTCGGAGACGTCCTCCATCAGCAGGGCGACGGCGCCTTGGGGATGGGGGCGGGCGATGACGCGCAGCATGACGTCGCCGGGAAGGTGCCAGACCTCCTGCCGCTCCAACCGCTCGCGCCCCGAGGACTCGCCGAACATGTCCAGCAAGCCTTGCCGCCAGCCGGCGAAGTCGTCGGGCTCGGGCAGGCGGCCGGCGACTCGCAGGCGGTCCAGCAGCTCCGCGAAGCCGGGGCGCGAGGCGAGCCAGGGCGGATCGAGCTCCATAAGCTCGGCGAAGGCGGGGTTGAAGAGGCCCAGCCGCTGTTCGCGGTCGAAGATCGCAAGGCCGATGCGCAGATGGGCGAAGGTCTCGGTCAACGTCTCCACGAAGCGGCGCAGGGCGGCTTCGGCATGGATCGCGGCGGAGGCGTCGGCGCCGAAGCCGAGGCGGCCGCCGTCGCCGGCGTCGATTTCCCGGAAGTCGAGCCAGAGCCGCTCGCCGGTTTCGGCGGCGAAGATGCAGGCCCGGGCCGGGCGGGCGGAGAGCGTGGGCGGCGGCGCCCCGCCGAAATCGAGCTCCCTGGGCAGGCCGTCGTCGTCGCGGCCGCCCGCCGCGGCGAGGTAGCGGGCGTTGGCCCAGAGCAGCGCGCCGTCGCGGCCGCGTCGCCAGATCAGGTCGGGACTGGCCTGAAGCGCGGCATGGGCGAGGTCGCGCTCCGCCTCGGCCGCCTCGGCCCGGCGGCGCTGTTCGGCGGCGATGGTGCGGGCGATCTCCGCCTCGCGGACGCGCACCAGGGGCCGGCCGCCTTCCGGCCGGCCATGCAGCACCCATTCGGCGCCCCTGCGATCGCGGGCGAGGGCGTGGAAGACGCGTCCGTCCGCCTCCAAAGCGCGCAGGGCCGTGGCCAGGGAGGCGTCGGCGTCGAGCGGCTCCAATGCGTCGGGGGAAAGGCCTTGGCGTTCCGCCCAGCGGCGCGCGGCGCGGTTCAAGGGCGCCGGCGCGCCGTTTTCGACCGAGAACACCGCGTCGCGCGGGTCGGCCGGATCGCCGCGCTCCGGTCCGAGCGCGGCCGTGAGCAGGCCGCCGCCCAGCAGTCCTCCGGCCAGAGCCGTCGCGGTCAGCAGGAGAATGACGGCGACCGCCTGCCAGGCGCCGGACCCATTCAACGCTGCCGCGATGATCGCGGTGTCGTCCATACGCGCCTCCCGGTGCGACTCGGCCAACCGCCGACTCCCGGTCGGGCTCAACTTATACGAAAGTATCTTATTTTCAAATCGTGTTTTCGGCGAAGGATGGGTTGGGCCCCAGCGCCGGGCGCAGGCCGTCGCGGGGCCGGTCGATCGCGCCGCGAGGCCATGCCGCCTGAACGATGGCGCCGGAAGGGCGGGCGGTGGCCGGGCTGGCGGCGCGTTCGCCGCGGCGCCGGACTTCCGGCTCCGCCCCGTTGGCGAAGGTGAGCACGGCGCCTGTCCGCTCCAGCAGCGTCTTGGCGATGAAAAGGCCCAGGCCCATGCCCTCGTAGCCGCGACGGCGCGGCTGGTCGCCGCGGGCGGCGCGCCGGTTGCGAAGGAACGGATCGCCCAAGCGGCCGAGCAGGTCGCCGCCGAAGCCGGGACCGTCGTCGCCGACGGCGATGCGCAGCTCCTCGTCGGTCCAGTCGACGTCGACCCAGACGCGGGCGTCGGCGAAGTCGACGGCGTTCTGGATCAGGTTGCGCAGGCCGTGGATGGTTTCCGGCAGACGCTCCACCTCCGGCTGGTCCGAAGACGCGTCCTCCAGCGGCCGGCCGCGCAGGCGCAGGATCACGGTCTTGCCGCGGTCGAGATGCGGCTCCGCCGCCTCCTCCACCAGCCTGTAGACGGGGGCGGTGCGCACGTGCCGGTCGTCCTTGCCGCCTTCGGACAGCTCGCGGAGGATGTCGCGGCAGCGGTCGGCCTGCTTGCGGATCAGCTCCACGTCCTCGGCCAGCTCGGGATCGTCCTTCAGCTCGCGCGCCAGCTCCCCCGACACCAGCTTGATCGTGGCGAGGGGGGTGCCGAGCTCGTGCGCGGCGGCGGCGGCCAGGCCGCCGATTGCGGTGAGCCGCTGCTCGCGGCCCAGCGCCTCTTCGGCCGCGGCGACGGCCTGGGACATGGCCCAGAGCTCCGCCGTGACGCGGCGGGCGTAGCCGGCGAGGAAGACGACGCCCAGCAGCATGGCCGCCCAGACGCCGAAGACGATCACCGGCTCGTGCGCCACGACGCTGCCGTCGGCGAAAGTCAGGGGGATGTAGGCGACCGCGAGCAAGGAGAACTCGAGCATCGCGAAGGCCCCGAGGAGCAGCGTCGTGCGCAGCGTCAGCGCCGTGGCGGAGATGATGACGGGGGCCAGCGCCAGGACCGCGAAGGGGTTGGTGAGTCCGCCGGTGAGGAACAGCAGCACGCCGAGCTGGGCCAGATCGAAGAGGAGCGTCAGGGCCGTGTCCCGTTCGGACAGGCGCTTGGAGGCGGGGTGGACGCTTTGCGCGACGATGTTGACGCAGACCGACGCGGCGATGGCCCCGAAGCAAAGACCCACGGGCAGCTGCATGTGCAGCAAGCGGTCGGCGGCGACGACGGCGGCGGTCTGACCGCCCGCCGCCAGCCAGCGCAGGGTGAGCAGGGTGCGCAGGCGCACCCAGTCGCCACGCGCGGCGGTGAGCCCGGCCAGCAGGCTTTCGGGTCCGGGACGATCCATGGCCATTAAGCTAGGGCGCGGGGCGGCGCTCAGCCAGACGTGATCGACGGCGCGGCGCCGGGTCGCGGAAGGCCGCGGGACAGGAAAGCGGGCTTGCGGTAGTACGGTTCAACGCAGAGCGCTCTGCCTTGCCGCCCATCGCTCCGGAGGTTTGTCCCATGTCCGTCTTCGCCCCGCGCCAAGCCGCCTTCGCCGCCGCAGGGGTCGCCGTCGCCGCGCTCGGCATCGGCGTGTGGTACGCCTTTCTGGCCCCGCGCGGCGCCGACGCGTTCGCCGAATGCCGGGAGACCACCGTCGCCGCCTCGTCGGACGTTTTCGGGGGTCCGTTCGAGCTGACCGATCATACCGGCGCCCGCGTCACCGACGCCGACGTGTTCTCGGGGCCGACGTTGCTGTATTTCGGCTACACGTGGTGTCCGGACGTGTGCCCGTTCGACGTGGCGCGGATGGCCGAGGCGACCGAGGTGCTGGAAGAGCGGGGCGTGGAGGTGACGCCGGTCTTCGTGACCGTGGATCCGGAACGGGACGATCCGGAGTCGCTTTCGGATTTCGTTTGGGCGCATCACCCGCGCATGGTCGGACTGACCGGCACGGCGGAGGAGATCCGGGTCGCGGCCTCCGCCTGGCGGGTGTACTATGCTCGGCGGGGCGAGGAGGCGGAGGACTACCTCGTGGACCATTCGACCTTCACCTATTTGGTGGATGCCGAGCACGGGTTCCTGGACGTGTTCCGCAGCGATCTGGACGGCGGAGGTTCGCCGGAGGAGATGGCGTCGCGCGTGCAGTGTTATCTGGAGCGGACCTGAAGCGCGCCGGCGGCGCGCCCCAGGCTTCGCACGCGATTGCATGCAGCGCATCGCCGCATCTCTTTGACCTCGGGGCGATCGGCCATATCGTTCGGGTTCGAAACGCGAAGCCGACGAAAGGCATGACATGACCGTCCAGGAAGACGCGGAAAGCCGCGCGGACATCGGCCCCGACAACTCGCTTCTGGTGCTCGACGACGACGAGCCGTTCCGGCGGCGCCTGACCCGCGCGATGGAGCGCCGGGGCTTCGAGCCCCAGCCGGCCGAGAGCGTGGCCGAGGGCCTCGCCATCGTGCGCCGTCAGCCGCCCGCCTACGCGGTGGTGGACCTTAGGCTGGAAGACGGCAACGGGCTCGACGTGGTGGAGGCGCTTCGGGCGTCCCGGCCCGAGGCCAAGATCGTGGTCCTGACCGGCTACGGCGCCATCGCCACGGCTGTGGCGGCGGTGAAGATCGGGGCGAGCGACTATCTGGCCAAGCCGGCCGACGCCGACGACGTGGAGGCGGCGTTGCTGGCGACCTCGGCCGACAAGCCGCCGCCGCCGGAAAACCCGATGAGCGCCGATCGGGTGCGCTGGGAGCATATCCAGCGGGTGTTCGAGCTGTGCGACCGCAACGTGTCGGAGACGGCGCGGCGGTTGAACATGCACCGGCGTACGCTGCAGCGGATCCTGGCGAAGCGGTCACCGCGGTAGGGTCGCCCTCCGAACCGGCATCTATAAAATCGAACGTGATCACGCGCGGCGCGCGTCGTCTTGGTGTGCGTGCTTAGTTTTCAAAAGTTGAAATCTAGCGGGTGAGTTGAGGTGTGCACCATGTGTGCACAGAGCGTGCACCGGGCGTATGACGATTTTGGTGGATCATGATTTTGGCGACCGGTGGGTCTCGTTGCTATTGGCTTGGAGTCCTGGTGGCCAAGCCGCGATGCGCGGCAACTGGCGGCACGTTCAGTTTACCCCAGCCCGGAACA
>JBCCPD010000146.1:0-8351 GCA_039025075.1 Pseudomonadota bacterium
AAGGATGCCATCGTCCTAAAGGACGGCAAGCAGGTCACCGATTTCAAGGAAGGGATCCTGCCCTGGTGCCTGCAGCGGCCCGTGGCGCTGGTCTTCGATGAATACGACGCCGGCCGGCCCGACGTGATGTTCGTCATCCAGCGGGTATTGGAGGTGGAGGGCAAGCTGACCCTTCTGGACCAGAACCAGGTGATCCACCCGCATCCCTATTTCCGCCTGTTCGCCACCGCCAACACGGTGGGCCTGGGCGACACCACGGGGCTTTATCACGGCACCCAGCAGATCAACCAAGGCCAGATGGACCGTTGGAGCCTGGTGGTGACGCTGAACTATCTGGAGCACGACGCCGAGGCGGACATCATCGTCGCCAAGAACGCCGACTACGCGACGCCCGAGGGCAGGACCACGATCTCCCGCATGGTGACGGTGGCGGATCTCACCCGTTCGGCCTTCATGAACGGCGACCTTTCGACGGTGATGTCGCCGCGGACGGTTCTGGCTTGGGCGGAGAACGCGCGGATCTTCGGCGGCGACGTGGGCTTCGCCTTCCGCGTCACGTTCCTGAACAAGTGCGACGAGCTGGAGCGGCAGACGGTGGCGGAGTTCTACCAGCGCTGCTTCGGCGAGGAGCTGCCCGAAAGCGCGGCGAGCGTGAGCCTGGGGTGAACGCCGCTCTGCGCGCCGCCGTCGCCGCCTGTCTGCTCGCGGCGCCGGCCCACGCGCAGTCCGCGACGGACGAGACGCGGATCGACGCCGATCCCTGGGTCTCGCCGGTGGACCCCGCCTCCGCCGACGCGCCGACCCGCTGCGCCGCCGCCGCCTACATGGTGGTCGTGATGATGTCCGCCGGCCCGCCCGACCGGGTGGCCGAGACCCTCCGGACCCGCGACGTCTTCATGGCCGCCGCCGTCGACGCGGATGCCGGCCGCATCGTCGAACAGCCTCTCGCCAACATGCCGGTGCACGTGGCCGAAGCGATCCGCGCCGACGGCGCGCGCTACCTCGCGACGCTGCAGACCCGCAGCGGCGAGGACGGCGGCTTCAGCCGTTTTCTGCTGGACGACATGGACCGCTGCATCGAATACCTCGTCGCCCTCACCGAACGGCTCGCGGACCCATGAGCCGCCGGGCGGTCCTCTTCCTCCTCGCCGCGGCGGCCCCCGCCCTCGCCGGGGCTGCCGAGCCGCCGCCCGCCGCCGACGCCCGGAGCGCGCCCGCCGACGTCGTCGCCCAGCTTGAACGCTGCGCCGGGTTCTTCATCTTCGGCGCCGCCTCGGCGGCCCGCACCTCCGGCGTGACCGAGGACGCCGCCGGCCGGGTCAACCGGCGCCGCGCCGCGGCCCATCTCTCGGGCGCCATCGCCCTGCGCGAACGCCACGCGCTCGGCGAGCCCGGCGCACGCGCCGCGGAAGCCGCCGCCTCCGCCGCCCGCGCGGCCGGGGCCTATGCCCGAAGCTTCGGAGGCGTCCGCCCGCCGCTCTACCTCGCCGCCGTGAAGCGCCCGCAGGTGCAGGCGGATCGCCGACGCTGCCTCGCCCTGCCCCGCGCCGCGCGCCCCGCCGACGGCTGACGCCGACCCCGCGACGCCGACGCGCCCGCCTCGCCTTTCGACCGACGCGATCCAGGTGTACAGATCAGGTCGGCGGTCGAAGGGCCGCTCCCCTGCCCGATCCGACGAGAGCCCCCCCGCCCATGGCCCCCAAGCCCGACAACCCCGCCGAGCCGTTCAAGAAAGCCCTGGCCGAGGCCACGCGCGCCATGGCGGACGATCAGGACCTCGCGGTGACCTATTCGGTGGATCCGCCCGGCATGTCCAACGAGGCGGTGCGCCTGCCGCAGGTGTCGCGCCGCATGACCCGGGACGAGGTGCTTCAGGCCCGCGGGGCCGGCGACGCCTACGCCTTGCGCCTGCGCCTGCATGACGGGGTCACCCATGCCCGCTACATGCCCCAGGGGGACATGGCTCGATCGCTTTTCGAAGCGATGGAGACGGCGCGCTGCGAGGCGATCGGGGCCCGGGCCATGCCGGGCGTCGCCGACAATCTGGACGCGCGCATGGCCGACGCGGCCCGTCGTCTGGGTTTTTCCGACATCCGCCAGCAGGCCGACGCGCCCTTGGCCGAGGCCGCGGCCTTCATGGTCCGCCAGCTCGCCACGGGGCGCGATCTGCCCAAGGATTGCGAGAACGTCCTGGACCTGTGGCGCGGGTACATGGAGCAGCAGTCGGGCGAGACCTTCGAGGACGTGTGCCAGAACCTCGACGATCAGACCGCCTTCGCCCGTCTCGCCCGACAGGTGATCGACGAGCTGGGCTATGGCGAGCAGCTGGGCGACGACCCGGACGCGCCAGACCAGTCCGAAGAGGAGGACGAGGAGGAGGGGCAGGAGCCGCAACCGGATCAGGACAGCCAGGGCGAGGACGGCGGCGAGGACGAGCAGGACGTCGCCCCGGACGAGCAGGCCTCGGAAAGCCCGGACGCGGCCGCGGCCCAGGTGTCGATGGAGGACGCCGACGAGGCGGACATGACCGACGAGGCCCCCGCCGACGACGGCGAGCCGCCGGACGCCCCGCCGCGGCCGGCCCCGGTGTCGGACGCCGACCCCGGCTACAAGGTGTACAGCCAGAAGTTCGACGAGGAGGTCGGGGCCGAGGATCTGGCGGAGCCGGAGGAGCTGGAGCGCCTGCGCGGCTATCTCGACCAGCAGCTGGAGCCGCTGAAGGGCGCCGTGGGGCGGCTCGCCAACAAGCTGCAGCGGCGGCTGCAGGCGCAGCAGAACCGGTCTTGGGATTTCGACAAGGAAGAGGGGATCCTCGACGCCGCCCGCCTGGCCCGGGTGGTGGTCAGCCCGACCACCTCGCTGAGCTTCAAGGTGGAGCAGGAGGCGAAGTTCCGGGACACGGTGGTGTCGCTGCTGATCGACAATTCAGGCTCCATGCGCGGGCGCCCGATCTCCATCGCCGCCATCTGCGCGGACATCCTGGCGCGGACGCTGGAGCGCTGCGGCGTGAAGGTGGAGGTGCTGGGCTTCACCACCCGCGCCTGGAAGGGCGGCCAATCGCGGGAGGCCTGGCTGCAGGACGGGCGCCCGCCGCTGCCCGGCCGGCTGAACGATCTGCGCCACATCGTCTACAAGGGCGCCGACGCGCCCTGGCGGCGCACCCGCAACTCCTTGGGCCTGATGATGAAAGAGGGCCTGCTGAAGGAGAACATCGACGGCGAGGCCCTGGAATGGGCGAACCGGCGGCTGGAGCGTCGCCCCGAAGCGCGCCGCATCCTCATGGTCATCTCCGACGGCGCGCCGGTGGACGATTCGACGCTGTCGGTGAACCCCTCCAATTACCTCGAAAAGCACCTGCGCGACGTGATCGCGATGGTGGAGCGCAAGAAGGCGGTGGAGCTTCTGGCCATCGGCATCGGCCACGACGTCACCCGCTACTACCAGCGCGCGGTGACGATCACCGACGTGGACCAGCTCGCCGGCGCCATGACCGAGCAGCTGGCGGCGCTTTTCGACGCCGACCCCATCGCCGCCGCGCGCGCGGCGCGCAAGGGCGGCGGCGGACGGCGGGCGGCGTAAGAGCAGCCTGCAGGGAAAGCTTGTCGAAACCGGCCGGACGCACGATATTGGTTGTGCGAGGATGACTGAAGAGGGTCGCAACTTGACCGAGATGGAATTGACGTCCCAGAAGATGCAGGCGGAGATCAACAAGCTTCTCGCCGAGACGTCGAAGATCAATAGCGAGAACCGCTGGTATCCCTTCGTCGTGGGCAGCGGCTTCACGCTGGCCATGGTCGCCGTCGCCAAGCTGTTTCTTTGACCGGGTCGGGCTGAACGCCCCCTCCCCCCGAAGCCTCGTCCTCCGCCCCGGAGCGCACCCCGCCGCGCCGGCGAGCGAAGCTCGCCGAGGGGCGCGCCGCGCCCCTGCGGACGCTGCCGCGCCCGCGCGCGGCTCGGCGACCGGCCGCGACCGTCCCGCGCGCGTCTGCGTCGCGGCCAAGGCGCCGGTTCCCGCGATGCCCGCGGCGCTGTACGCTGCGCCCATTGGTTCTTTTGCGAGGGGCATGACCATGATCTTCCGGCCCGCCGTCGTCCCGACGGCCCTGGCCTTGGCGGCGGCCGCGCCGCTTCAGGCCGACATCGTCTCCAGGGACACAGGCCCCGCCGGGTCCGGCGCGCCCATATCGCTTTACCAGCCGTCGCTGGCGCTGACGCCGGTGGTGGTGAAGAACTCCGACTTCGACGAGGTCGGCGAGGTGTTCTGGTTCGCCGGCGGCTTCGCCCCCGCGGGCACCCGCCCGGCCGACGGCCGGCTGCTCGACCTCTCGACCCCGACGAACCAGTCGCTCGCCACGAAGATCGGCACGAGCTACGGAGGCGACGGCGTGTCGACCTTCGCCCTGCCGGACCTGCGCGGCCGCGGCATCGTCGGACGAAACTTTGCCAACAGCCGCTTCACCGGCGAGCTGAGGGGCAGCCCGTCGATCACGCTCGGCCTCGCCGACATGCCCAACCACGTCCACGAGGTCCCCGCGACGGGCGAGGACACCTTCTTCGCCGGCGGCAGCCGGGCGCAGGAGGTGAAGATGCCGACCATGGCGCTGACCACGACCACGCCGCGGCTGGGCAACCTGCCCGGCAGCAGCGTCTCGCCCGGCGCGCCGACCATCGGCTTCGTCGATTTCGACGCCGACAGCCGCTTCGTGCGCCTGCCGGGGACGGTCTACGAACTGAACGGCATCGGGCTCGAGTCGGCCACCGATCCCGGCCTCTTTTCGGTCCTGGGCGCGGCCTTCGGCGGGGTGGGCAGCACTTTCCAGCTGCCCCGTCTGACCGACACGCTTGGCATCGGCGAGGACTCGGCCGGCGTCCGCTTCGGCAAGCGCACGGGCGCGCGCTTCGACGATTTCGTGCAGCCGGACCTGCCGCTTCACGATCACGCGCTGGAGGAGGGCGGCCGCACCGCGCCGGCCGGCCGCGCGGACGCCACGCTCTCGGTGATGCAGGAATCGCTGGCCTGGAACTGGCTCATCGCCACCGACGGCGTGTTCCCCGAGCGCCCGGGGCCCAGCGGCGACTTCTACACCGCCAACTCAACGCTGATCGGCGAGGTGCGGCCGTTTCTGGGCGTCTCGGCCCCGACCGGCTGGGCCGCGGCGGACGGAGCGCTGCTCGATCCGGCGACGAACCCCGTGCTCTTCGCGCTCCTGGGAACCACCTATGGCGGCGACGGCCGGACCAGCTTCGCCCTGCCGGATCTGACCGGCCGCACGCCGGTGGGCGCGGGGCGCGGCCGGAACCTGCCCGAGTTCCAACTGGGCGAGATGTTCGGCGAGGTCGCGACGCCTCTGACCGCCGCGAACCTGCCCGTGCACACGCACCCGTACTCCGTGGAGGTGGAGCCGCCCCTGCCACCCTCCGGCGCCGAGGTGCCTCTGCCGGCCCCCGCCGGTCTGCTCGCCGCGGCCCTGGGCGCCCTCGCCCGGCTTCGGCGCCGGCGCTCCGCCGCAGCGGCGTAAGCGCCGCCGCGGCGCGCGTCAGGCGGTGCGCGCCCGGGCCATGAACGCCGCCGGAAGCAGGCAGGCCGCGGCCAGCACGCCGAAGACGCCCGCGGCCGGGTTTTCCAGCAGCGGCAGCACGTAGGTGAAGAAGAGGTCCGGGTGCACCCGGTTCTCCAGCCCGCTTTGCAGCCCGATCAGGCTGGTCTGGTGCAGTTCGCTCCAGCGTTGGCCGAGCGAGGCGAAGGCGAAGCCTCCGTGCCGCCCTTCCTCGGCATCCTTCAAAAGCGCCAGGGCGGTGAGGACGATGAAGCCCCATCCCATGTATCGCAGCATACGCGTCGCTCCGTGTTTCATGGGGGACATATCGGACGCCCGACCCCGGCGTCTCAACCCCCGTGCACGCAAACGCGAGGACGCCGCGATCCCGCGCCCCGCGCAACCAGCGGGTCTTGCCGGTCGACTGGGCCGACCGACATGATCCTGACGCACTGGTTAACACGGATTAACGCGCGGATCCATCCGTCGGCGTTCCAGGGGCCGGCTCGGCGCGCCGAGCCGCCTTCCCCTGGGCCAAATCGTCCTAAGTCCCTTCGCAATCGCAGCAACGGCGTGAAGGACGACAGGGACATGAGCTGGCTGGAACATTCGGTCATGGGAACGCGCGGCGTCGCAGGGGGCGCCGAGGGCGCCCGCCACAGGATCAGCGAGGCCGAACAGGGCGAGTTCCTTTACGTCTACGGCCCGTTCAAGCCGCCGCTGCTGACCGTGAAGCCCGGCGACGTACTGGAGGTCGAGACCCTCGACGCCTTCGACAACCTGGTGAAGACGGAAGCGGACATGCCCACGCAGGTCCTGAACTTCCCCTTTCTCAACCCTCAGAACGGTCCTTTCGCGGTGGAGGGCGCGGAGATCGGCGACGCTCTGGCCGTGCGCATCCTCGACATCGAGCCGCGCGGGCCGCAGCCCTGCGGCACCACCGCGTTGATCCCCGGCTTCGGCGGGCTGGTGGCGACGCCGCAGACGGCGATGCTGAACCCCGACCTGCCCGAGGTGGTGAAGAAGATGGAGGTTTCGCGCGAGGGCGGGATCAAGTTCTCCGACCGGGTGACGCTGCCTTACGAGCCTTTCATCGGCACGCTGGGGGTGTCTCCGTTCATGGAAGCGGTGAGCTCGCTGCAGCCGGATTACTGGGGCGGCAACATGGACCTGCCGGACATGGCCCCGGGCGCCGTCGCCTATTTCCCGGTGCTGCACCCGGGCGCGCTGCTGCATGTGGGCGACTGCCACGGCCGCCAGGGCGATGGCGAGCTGTGCGGCGTCGCGGTGGAGATCAACGCCACGGTGACCCTGCAGGTGGACCTGATCAAAGGCTGGACCCTGACGGGACCGCGGCTGGAGAACGAGGACTTCATCATGTCCATCGGTTCGGCCCGCCCGCTCGAGGACGCGGCCCGCATCGCCTACAAGGACCTGATCCGCTGGCTTTGCGACGGGCACGGCTATGACGAGACCGAGGCGTATTTCCTGTGCACCCAGGCCGGCAAGGTGCGGCTGGGCAACATGGTGGACCCGAAATACACGGTGGGCGCCTCCATGAAGAAGGCCTGGATCGGCTGAGCGCCGCGGCCCGACGCACTGCGAAGAAGGAAACAAGATGGATCTGGGTTTGAAGGGCCTGAACGCTTTGGTGACCGGCGGCTCCAAGGGCATCGGCCGCGCCTGCGCGGAGCTGTTCGCCGCCGAGGGCGCGAACGTGTCGATCTGCGCGCGCAACGCCGACGAGGTGCGGGGCGCGGTCGACGCCCTCGCCGCCACGGGCGTCAAGGCCCACGGCATGCCTGTGGACGTCTCGGACAAGGCCTCGCTGGAAGGCTGGGTCGGCGAGGCCGCCTCCACCCTCGGCGGCGTCGACATCGTGGTCGCCAACGTCTCCGCCCTTGCGGTGAACGACGACGAGGCGGCGTGGGCGGCCGGGTTCGAGACCGACATGATGCACACCGTGCGCCTTGTGAACGCCGCGATGCCGCATCTGGAGGCCTCTCAGGCCGCCGCGATCTGCGCCGTGAGTTCGGTGTCGGGGCGCGAGATCGACTTCACGGGCGCGGCCTACGGGGCCTTCAAGGCGGCGCTGGTGCATTACGTGCAGGGTCTCGCCTACAAGCTCGCGCCCAAAGGGGTCCGCGCCAACGCCCTGTCGCCCGGCAACACCTATTTCAAGGGCGGCGTGTGGCACCAGATCGAGGAGGGGAACCCGGAGCTCTTCGCCTCCGCCTTGGCGCTGAACCCGATGGGCCGCATGGGCGCGCCGGAGGAGATGGCCCGGGGCGTCGTGTTCCTGTGCTCCCCGGCGTCTAGCTTCACCTCCGGCACGAACCTGGTGGTGGACGGGGCGTTGACCAAGGGCGTGCAGCTTTAGGCCAGGGGGTCTCGGCTCCGGGGCATCGAGCCCCATCGCCTCGCGCGCCTTCGCGCGGGGCGCCTGAAACGGCGAGCTTTGGGGCTGCTTTTAGGAAGATCGCTTTTGCTGGGGAAGAGCCGCAGGGGCTCTTGGTCGCGCGTGCGCCGAGTCGCCCTCCGGCGTTCAACGCCAAGTCTGGCGGGGCCTCAAGGCCGAGCCCCTTCGGGGTGGCTCCGCTGCGCTGCGCGAGCCTTGACCCGGCGGACGACTCGGCTTCGCCGGCGGGCCGGGCGACCGGTCCGAGCGCGCCAGGGCGAGGGTCTCCCCGCCATCGAGGGGGGAGTGCGGGCGGGGCCGAGGTTCGAGCGCAGCTCGGACGAGGGTCCGAAAGCCTCCCCTCAGGCGAACGAAAACCCCTCGTAGCCCCGCGCGGTGATCCCCTCCAGCGCTTC
>JBCCPD010000147.1:0-8332 GCA_039025075.1 Pseudomonadota bacterium
CGGGTCCTGGCGTTTCGCGACGCGGGGCCCCGCAAGCTGTCCGCCGGTTCGGACGGCGCGGCCGGGGTGTTTCCCCCGGCCGGTACGAGCGTCGGCGCGAGCTTCGACGACGGAACCAGCCTGAAGGCGGCGACCCTCGCCGGGGGCGGCATCTCCATGAACGCGTTGTGGAGCGTGCATGCCGAACTGAAGGCGGGAACGCTGCTGCGCGTGCTGCCGGATCATGTGATCGAGGACGAGTCCGCGCTTTGGCTGGTCTATCCGAAGGCCAACGTGTTGACGGCCAAGGTCCGGGTGCTGATCGACTTTCTGTTGGAGAAGATCGGCCGCCCTCCGGTGTGGGAGCGCTGACGGAGCGGCGCGATTATCCCCGAAATCCGAATTCTGAAGCCTGGTTGCGCCTGATTTCACGGGCCTGCGGCGGCGATATCTATGAGGCCGACGGATCACAGGAGACGCGCCATGCCCCGCACCGCCTCGGTCAACTACCATGTTCGCAAGCCCGAGCGCCAAGCTTTTGAGATCGATGCGGGCGGCGTCGTGGGCGAGATGGTCTCGCCCGAACTGGCCCCGACGGAGATCCAGGTTTCGGACGAACGCGCCGGCGCCTCGGTCGCGTTCGCGTCGGACGGGGTCGCGTTCCTCGATGCGCCTTCGGGGGTCGCGTCCTTCGCGGGCGACGACTGGCGCGCGACCTACGACGCCGAGCTGACAGCCCTTCTGAAGGCCGAGCTGGGCGTGCGCGAGGTGGTGATCTTCGATCATACCGTGCGGATCGACGACCCGGACTCCGACCGCAAGCCCGCGCGCAACGTGCATGGCGACTACAGCCCCGAGGGGGCCGAGACGCGGCTGGCGGACATCTTGGGCGAAGACCTGGCCGCCGAGTGGCGGGAGGGGCGCTACGGCTTCATCAACGTCTGGCGGCCGGTGGAGGCGCCAATCAACAGCGCGCCCCTCGGCTTCGTGCGGCTGGCGAGCGTGCCGCCGGAGGACTGGATCGAAATCGATCTGATCTTTCCGGACCGCCGCGGGCGCATCATGGGCCTCGCGGCCAATCCCCGGCACGACTGGCTCTACCGGTCCCGCATGACGCCGGACGAGGCGGCGGTCTTCAACATCTACGACAGCGGCGGCCTGCCCTCGGTGGCCCATAGCGCGCTGGACATGGTGGAAGACCCTGATGTGACCGCCGTGCGCAAGAGCATCGAAAGCCGGACGCTGGTGCGGTACTGAAGAAGAGGCGCGACCCATGCTGGACAGACCGCCCTCCGGGGCCTTTCCGATGATCAACGCGGCCTATGGCGCCGTCTTTCGACCCGGCCGGCTGAGCCTCGGCCTGGTGGCGCCGCTGGAGGCCTACGCCGTCGGCGCAGCGCCCACGATGACGCGGCATCTGGAGACGGCGCGGCTGGCCGATCGGCTGGGGTTCGCGGCCCTGTGGCTCCGCGACGTGCCGTTCGACGTGCCGTCCTTCGGCGATCCGGGGCAGATGTTCGATCCCTTCGTCTATCTCGGCGCCCTCGCCACGGCGACGGAGCGCATCGCGCTGGGCACGGCGAGCGTGATCCTGCCTCTGCGCCATCCGGCCCATGTGGCCAAGGCCGCGGCCTCGGCGGACGTGCTGTCCGGCGGCCGGCTCCTGCTCGGCGTGGCGTCGGGCGACAGGCCGGAGGAGTACCCGGCCTTGAACATGGGCTTCGAGGACCGCGGGGAGCGGTTCCGCGAGAGCTACGATTACATCCGAGCGATGGCGGAAGCCTGGCCGCACCGCTCCGGCCCCCATGGCGACCTGGACGGGCGCCTCGACATGCTGCCCAAGCCTTCGGGGCCGCGGCTGCCGCTGCTCGTCACGGGCGGGAGCCGGCAGTCCCCGGACTGGGTCGCCGAGCATGGCGACGGCTGGATCACCTACCCCCGCGCCGCCGCCGCGCAGGGCGAGGTCGTCGCCGACTACCGCAGACGCACCGCGGCGGCGGGAGCGCCGGACAAGCCTGTGATGCAGTCTCTCTATGTCGATCTGGCGGAGGACGACGACGAGGGGCCGAGCCCGATCCATCTGGGCTTTCGCTCCGGCCCCGCCTTCCTGCGCGGCTACCTCGAGGAGGTGCAGGCGCTGGGCGTCAACCACGTCGCCCTGAACCTGCGGTTCAACCGGGCGCCTGTCGAACCCACGATGCAGCGTCTCGCCGAGACGCTGCTCCCGCATTTCTCCTGACCTCGGGACCTTTCGCCATGACCAAGACCATCCTGATCACCGGCGCCACCGACGGCATCGGTCTGCTGACCGCCAAGAAGCTCGCCGCCGCCGGCCACGAGGTGCTGATCCACGGCCGCAGCGCCGCCAAGCTCGCCGCCGCGGCCGAAGAGATCGGCAGCGATGCGCGGACGTATGCCGCGGACCTGGCGGATCTCGCCGCCGTCGACGCTCTGGCGGAGGCGGTTCTCGCCGACCATCCGCGGCTCGACGTGCTCATCAACAACGCCGGCGTGCTCAAGACGCCCCAGACGCTGACGCCGAGCGGTCAGGACGTCCGCTTCGTGGTCAACACGTTCGCGCCCTATCGGCTGGCGCAGCGTCTGCTGCCGGCGATGCCGTCGGGCGGCCGGATCGTGAACCTCTCCTCCGCTGCGCAGGCGCCGGTGGACGTGGCGGCGATGGAGCGGGCGCCGCGCATGGACGACATGACCGCCTATGCGCAAAGCAAGCTCGCCATCACGATCTGGACGCGGGAGATGGCGAAGGCGCTGCCGGACGGCCCCGTGGCGGTGGCGGTGAACCCGGGGTCCCTGCTGGCGTCCAAGATGGTCAAGCAGGGCTTCGGCGTCGCCGGAAACGATCTGAACATCGGCGCGGACATCTTGATCGACGCCGCCTTGGGCGAGCGCTTCGCCGACGCCTCCGGCGCCTATTTCGACAATGATTCCGGCCGCTTCGCCGATCCGCATGCCGCGGCCCTCGACCCGGTCCACTCGCAGGCCGTGATGGAGGCGGTGGAGCGTCTTTCCATGGCCTGACTATCTTGAAAACCCAAAAACTGATGCGGATTTCGAAGGCTTAATTCGCCAGAGGGGCGCAAATACCTTCCTCTCACCGGACGCCGACGGCATGGCCCGGCGTTCGGCGAGACGCCCCCCGGCAACCCCCTCCCTCCGGAGGCCGCGAAAGGACCGCCGCCGTGAAATACGAGAACTTCCAGACCTTCTCCGTGAAGGTCGAAGACGCCGTCGCCACCGTCACCTTCGATTTCGGGTCGGTGAACGTGCAGGGCCAGGAGATGCTGGCCGACCTCAACAGCCTCGCCATGCGGCTGGAACGCGACCGCTCGGTCAAGGTGGTGGTGTTCGAGTCCGCCAACCCAGAGATCTGGGTCTGCCACTACGACACCGAGCTGCTGAAGGACATGTCCACCGAAGCCGTCTCCCGCGAGGAGGCGCGACTGCTGGACCTTCAGGCCGTGTGCGAGCGCCTCAGCAAGGCGCCCTAGGCCACCATCGCCAAGCTGGAGGGCTTCGCCCGCGGTGGCGGGCATGAGCTGGCGCTCGCGCTCGACATGCGCTTCGCCGCGCGGGGCAAGTTCAAGTTCATGCAGATGGAAGTCGGCATGGGCATCCTGCCCTGCGGCGGCGGGGCCTCGCGCATGGCGCGTCAGACCGGCCTGGGCCGCGCGCTCGAGATCATCCTGAGCGCCCGCGACTTCGACGCGGACGAGGCGGAGGCGATGGGCACGATCAACAAGGCTTTGGAGCCGGAGGAGATCGGCCCCTACGTGGACGCGCTGGCCAAGCGCATCGCCAAGTTCCCGGCCGACTCCATCAACGCCTGCAAGCAGATGGTCTACGAGTCGATCGACAAGCCCATCGATGAGGCGCTGAAGGCGGAGGCCTACTGGCTCTACCAGGCCACCAGCCGCACGCCCGCGATCAAGCGTTTTACGTTCGCGGACGAGCAGGGGCTGGAGCACGACATCGAGAACCAGCGCAACTGGAACGAGCTGGTGATGAAGGTGCAGGACATCGTCGACTGATGGAGCCGGCGCCGGGTTCGCGCCCGGCGCAGCGCCCGCTCTCGGTCCAGGACCTGAACGACCCCGCGGCCGGCGGACTTCGGCGTCGGGCCACGCGGGGACGCGGGGCGATGTCGCCGCTCGCTCCGCGGCGCGACCTCGGCGAGCGGGCGTCGATGCGCGATGTCCGGCGGGCTCGGCGCAATGACAGGCGGCTTACGCCTTCCGCGATGTCCTCGACGCCGAACGGCTTCGAGATCACGGGAACGCCGTCGAACTCCTCTATGCCGACATCCGCGGTTCCGTAGCCGGTGGCGACGAGGAAAGGGATGCCGGCCTCGATCAGGACCCGCGCGACCGGCGCGCTGGTCTCCTGGTCGAGATGGACGTCGAGGAGCGCGAGATCGATGGATCGCTCCTTCACGGCCGCGAGCGCCTCCTGGCAGCTCGAGGCCACGACCACCTCGTCCGCCCCGAGGATCTTGAGGTATCACTCGGCGCCCATGGCCAGGAGCAGCATGTCTTCGACCACGAGCACCGTCCCCTTGATCGACGAGGGGACCGCTTCGCCCCCGCAGGCTCGGCGCGCTTCGGGCAGGTCGGCGAATTCCAGGATCTGGGACGGGGGGATGCGGAACCGGGCCCGCACGCCGGAGACCTTGTGCTCGACCTCCGCTTCGCCTGCGAGCTCGTAGGGGATCGAGCGCTCGACGATCGTGCTGCCGAAGCCTTCGCGCGTCGGCGGGCGGACGGGCGGTCCGCCCCATTCGCGCCAATCGATGCGCAGCGCGCCTTCGACGGTCTCCTCCAATCGAATGTCGACGCCGCCGTTGCGGTCGCGCAGCGCGCCGTACTTGGCGGCGTTGGTGATCATCTCATGCATCACCAGCGCCACGGTCGAGAAGGCCTGCGGCTTGAGCACCGCGTCCGCGCCCTCCACGCGGATGCGCGCGGCGCCGTCCTGCAGGAACGCGGTCGCTTCGGTGCGCAGCAGCTCCACCAGAGAGGCGCCGTCCCAATCGTGTCGGTTGATCTGATCGTGGGCCCGCGACATGGCGGCGATTCGGCCGCCCACGAGATCGGTGAACTCCTCAAGGCTGGCGGCGTTGTCGGCGCTTTGCCCCACGAGATTGCCGATCAAACCGAGGATATTGCGCACCCGGTGGTTGAGCTCGGCGATCAGCAGCTCCTGCCGCTGCTGGGAGGCGGCGCGCTCGCGCGACGTTTCGTCGGTGATGCGCGGCAGCACTTCGAGACGCGTGACGCGAATCGCTTCGGCCACCCGCTGTTCGCCGGGCCGCCAGGGCGCGGACCGGCCGGACACGCGCTCCCTCCAAGCCTCGAAGCTTTTGCGGGGCGTCAGGCGCGGCCCGTTCGGTCCGAATTCAAGGTCCTTCTTCGGCTTGCCGGCCCAAACGACGGAGCGCGCGATCCCTCGACGGAACAGCACGATGTAGTCGCGGGGCTTGCGGGACACGGGAAGGGCAAGCAGCCCGGAGGCGTGCGCCGCGATGTCGGCGGCCGCCGGACAGACCTCTCCCAGACGGTCCGTGGCGAAGATCTTGCCGGGAGAGGCCGTGTTCAGCATCCGAAGAACCGGCAGGAATTCGTCCCGGGTCGGCGTTTCGCCGAGGGAATGGAAGGCCCCGTCGATCCAGCCGACCGCGCCGTCGAAGGACACGGCCTCTCCCAACGCTTCGACGATCTCCTCGAAGCTGCGGTCGATCCGCTTGGTCTCGGCGACGCGCGACAGGATGCGGTCGTGCAGGCGCTGCGCGAGATCCATTTCGGCGGCTTCCCACTCCGCCTCCTTCTGTTCGATGGCGAAGCTCATGAGCTGGCCGAAAAGCTCCGCCGCCGAGCGGACCGAATAGGGCAGCGTGCGCGGGGACGAATGGTGGCAGGCGATCAGCCCCCAAAGCGCCCCTTCGCGGATGAGCGAGACGGACAGCGAGGCGCGCACGCCCATGTTGCGCAGATACTCCAAATGGATCGGAGAGACGGCGCGGGTCGCGGCATGGCTGAGGTCGAGCACCACGCCTTCGGCGGTCCGCTCGGGATGCACGGGACTGCCGGGGTCGTCGACATCGGCGATGATGCGGAAGGGATTGCGCAGGTAGAGCGCCCGCGCCTGGCGGGGAATGTCGGAGGCGGGAAACCTCAGGCCCCGATAGGGCTCCTGCCCTTGGGCGCATCGCTCGGAGATCACTTCGCCGCTGCCGTCCTCCAGGAAGCGGTAGACCATCACGCGGTCGAAGCCGGTGAGGGACCGGATCCACCGCACCGCGAGATCGGCGCATTCCGAAATGCTGTCGCTTTGACGGAATTGAGCGATCACGGGCCGCATCTGCGAGACGAGGTCGCCTTCCGGCAGGGGCGCGTGAGGCTCGATCTCGATGATCAGGGTCCGCGCCGACATGTGCAGCGCGACGTCGAAGCGGCCGCGGCCGTCGATCAGCCGGACGCCGAAGCTCCGCTCCACCGCGCCGGGGACTTCGAGCGCCCGGGCCGCCTTGCGCAGGGCGGCCCAGGCGTCCGCGTCGATGAGGGTCTCGATGCTTTCGCCGACCAGGTCGACCGGGGGGCGGCCGAGAACCTCGAAGAGATTCGCGGACTGGTGGGTGATGATCCAGTCGGGCGACACGCCGAGCAGCGCGCCGAACGGTTGCACGCGGCCGAGCTGGTGGATGCGTTCCTGATCGCAGGTGTTGAGGGTGGGGGCGGTCGGATCGTTCTGATCTGTTGCCAAGTGCATTCTCAGGGGTCCTCAAGCGGTGGGGCATGGGCGCGAAAGGCATCGGCATAGAGCGCGAAGGAGCGGCGCGCGCCGTCGAGGCAGGCGGGGGAGCGGGGCGCGAGCGGGGCGAGCGCGGCGAGCACGGCGGGCCAAGCGCCCTTCTGATGGCCGGAGCGCAGGTAGGCTCCCGCGGCGCGGACCCGCGGATCGGCGGCGCCGCGCCAGCGCCGTTCGAGCAGCTTCAGCCCGAGATGGGCGCCCGTCACGACATACGCGACGCCGAGCGGGCAGGCGCCGTCGAACGCCCGCGCGGCGACGAGCGGCGGGGAGGGCGCGCCGTCGTCGCCCAATGTGGTCAGATCCGACCGGATCAGCCGCGCCACCGCCGCCGCCGAGCAGGCGTCCGGCCAGACCGCCTCCAAGCTCGGAACCAAAGGCGCGAGCGCCGACGCATGCGCCCTGAGCAGCGTGCGCAGATCCGACGCGTCGCGGACGTCGAGCCGCGCGTAGAGCGCGTCGACCGCGTCATGCTCCGCCCGCGTTTCCGACCGCAAAAGCCATCTGCCGTCGCCCGAGACGTCGCGACGGCGCATCGGCCCGCCGATCGGACAGCGCCCCTGCGGCGTCGGGCGATGCGGTTCGGACAGGCTCTGCGCTTCGGCGATCGCGCGCGGCATCTATGTCTCCAAATCACCCGCAGGTCTGGTTCGCGGCGGCCGGACCGGGCGGCGAACGGTTTGGTTATCGACCTATGAACCTTGCCAAATCGCTTCCGCAGGACCGCTGGCTTTCGGTTCACCGATCTTTCGACGTCGATGCGTCGGCTGGTCGTCGCGATCTTCGACCACCGAAGCTGCGGAGATCCTGGGCGCGGAGTTCTCGCTGACCTCGACGCTCTCATGCGCGGCGCGACCGACGCCGCATGGCGGTCACGGCGCCCTCGTACGGTTGCCTTCAGCGCCTCGACCCCGTGAGATGATCGCCGTAGTCTCGCGCGGCGCGGCCGCCGCGGCAGCCAAGACGCGCAAGGAGCCCCCGTGAGGCAGGTCAGCAATCCCGACGTCGCCGCGCCCTTCGGGCCCTATTGCCACGCGGTGGAGGTAGGTCCGGGGGAGGCGCTGCTGGCGTTCTCCGGCCTCGTGGGCTGCACGCGCGACGGCATGCTTCCGGCGGATGCAGGCGGGCAGACATCGGTCATCCTTCAGTCGTTGTCGTCGCTGCTGACGGCGGAAGGCCTTGGCGCGGCGGACGTGGGCAAGCTGACCTTCTTCGTGGTGCGGCGCGAGGATCTGCCGGCGATCCGGGCGGTGCGGGACGCTTGGCTGGGCGATCATCGGCCGGCCATGTCGCTGGTCCTCGTCGCCGGTCTCGGACGCGAGGACTG
Source organism: Pseudomonadota bacterium (assembly GCA_039025075.1). Classification (GTDB taxonomy): domain Bacteria; phylum Pseudomonadota; class Alphaproteobacteria; order Rhodobacterales; family Rhodobacteraceae; genus Albimonas. The sequence continues at coordinate 8,129 of JBCCPD010000147.1, forward strand.
GCTGTTGGAGGTCGACGGCTTCGCCGTTCGGCCGGCGCGCCGGGCGACCGCGTCATGATCGACGAGATCCTGTCGCTGGACGCCATAGGGCAGGCCGAGCGGGTCACCGCCGGCGACGCGTCGCCGGGCGAGCTGCTGGAGGCGGCGATCGCCCGCTGCGAGGCGCGGAACCCCGATCTGAACGCGGTCACCGTCAAGTTCTAC
>JBCCPD010000148.1:0-8293 GCA_039025075.1 Pseudomonadota bacterium
GCCGCCGGCGCAGAAGCTCTCGCCCTCGCCCGTCAGCACAGCGACGCGCACCTTGGGATCGGCGTCGAGCTCCGCGACGGCGGCCGCCAGCTCCACCGTCATCTCGCCGGACAGCGCGTTGTGCTTGTCGGGCCGGGCCAGAGTCAGCGTCGCCACGCCGCGGTCGTCGGTGTCGACGCGGATCGTCTCAAACATCGGTGTTCTCTTCTCTTTGCGTTTCCTCGGCCGGCGCCCGCAGGCCCAGCGCGAAGGCCGAGGCGGCTTCGAGCTTGGCGGCGTCGACGCCGGTGCTCAGGCCGCGCGCTTCGCACAGGGCCAGCAGCTTGCGCGTGTCCACGTTGCCGGCCGCGCCGGGCGCGTAGGGGCAGCCGCCGAGCCCTCCGGCGCAGCCGTCCAGCACCCTCAGACCCAGGTCGAGCGCCACGCCCGCGTTCTCCACCGCCCGGCCGCCGGTGTCATGAAAATGCCCGGCGAGCTTTTCGGGCGGCGCGGCCTGGAAAACCGCCTCCAGCATGCGGCCCACGGTCTCCGGCGCGCCGGCGCCGATGGTGTCGCCGAGGCTGATTTCGAAGCAGCCCAGGGCGAACAGCGCCTCGCAGACGCGGGCGACGACCTGGGGCGCGACCGGCCCGTCATAGGGGCAGTCGGTGACGCAGCTGACATAGCCGCGCACGGGCAGGCCGATGTCGACCGCGCGGGCGGCGACGGGGGCGAACATCGCCAGGCTTTCGGCCACGGATCGGTTGAGATTGGCCTTGGAAAACCCTTCCGAGGCGCTCGCGAAGATCGAAACCTCGTCGGCTTCGGCGGCGATCGCGGCCTCCACGCCGCGCGGATTGGGGGTCAAAGCGGCGAATTGCACGCCCGGAACGCGTCGAATGCCGGCCATGACCTGGGCGCCGTCGGCCATTTGAGGCACCCATTTGGGGCTCACGAAGCTGGCCGCTTCGATGCGTTTCAGGCCGGTTTCCGCCAGCAGATCCACCAAACGGACCTTGTCCGCGGTCGGAATCGCGCGCTTTTCGTTCTGCAAACCGTCCCGCGGGGCCGCTTCGAACAGGACGACGTCAGGGGTTCGAGGGGCGTCTTCGACCATCTTCGGGCCTTTCCGAGCCGCTTCGCGGGTTCGCCTGCGCTCGATTTTCGCCCGTCGCGGGGCTCGCGGCAAGCGTCGGAGGCGTCGCGAAGGCGTGTGCGAAGGCTGGGGCGAAGGCTGGGGCGAAGGCTGGGGCGAAGGCCGTCCAGACGCGCCTTGGCGCCGCCTCTCGTCCTGATATCGTCGCGCCATCCTCGCCGCCGCGCCGCCTTGGGAGCGTCCATGACCCTCGCCCTCTTCACCCATCCCGCCAGCCACGGGCACCGCACGCCCCAAGGCCATCCGGAGCGCGTGCGGCGCATCGAATGGGTGGAGGAGGCTTTGCAGGAGATCGAGGGCCTCGACCGGCGGGAGGCGCCGGCGGCGGAAGAGGCGTTCCTGAGACTCGGCCACCCGCAGGCCTATGTCGACCGGATCAAGGCGGCGGAGCCGGCGGAGGGGTTTTTCTCTTTGGACGCGGACACGCATATGTCGCCCGGCTCCTACGCGGCGGCGCTGCATGCCGCCGGAGGCTGCAAGGCGGCGGTGGACGCGGTGCTGGGCGGGGAGGTCGGCAAGGCCTTCGTCGCCACGCGACCGCCCGGCCACCATGCGGAGATCGCCAAACCCATGGGATTCTGCCTTTTTTCGAATGTCGCGCTGGCGGCGCTGCACGCCATGGAGGCGCATGGGCTGGAGCGGGTGGCCATCGCCGATTTCGACGTGCATCATGGAAACGGCACCCAGGCGTTGGTCGAGAAAGACGGGCGGGCGGCCTTCGCGTCGAGCCAGCAGATGCCGCTTTGGCCGGGCACCGGCGGGCGGGACGAGACCGGCGTCGGCAACGTCTTCAACGGGCCTTTGGAGCCCGGGTCCGGCGGGCCGGCCTTCCGCGCCTTGTGGGAGCGGGAGCTGCTGCCGGCGCTGGACGCCCACGCGCCGCAGCTGGTCATCGTCTCGGCCGGCTTCGACGCGCACCGGGCCGATCCCCTGGCGGAGCTGCAGCTGGAGGTGGAGGACTTCGTTTGGATGACCGAGGCGCTGTGCGATCTGGCCGAAGCGCATGCGGGCGGGCGGCTCGTCTCGGCGCTGGAAGGGGGCTACGACCTTGCGGCGCTGGCGGCCTCGGCGGCCGCGCATGTGGGCGTTCTGAAGGAGCGGGCGGCATGAGCGACGCGGAAAAAGCCATCGAGTCCATGAGTTTCGAAGAAGCCATGCAGGCCCTCGAAGGGATCGTCACGCGGCTGGAGACCGGCGAGGCCTCGCTGGAGGAGAGCATCACGCTCTATGAGCGGGGCGCGACCCTGCGGGCCCATTGCGAGGCCAAGCTGAAGGCGGCGGAGATGAAGGTCGCCCAGATCACCGAAGGGCCCGACGGGCCGCAGGCCAAGCCGGCGGAGTTCGGCTGATGCTTGACGGCGCGGACGCCGACGCTTTGAAGCGGCGTCTGGCGGCGAACGCGGCGCGGGCGGAGGCGGCGCTGGAGGCTCTGCTGCCGCCGGACGACCTGCTGGGACCGAGCATGCCGGTGGCGGCGGCCATGCGCCATGCGGTGCTGAACGGCGGCAAGCGGCTGCGGGCCTATCTGGCGATCGAGGCGGCGGCGCTGTTCTCGGCCGAGCCGGCGCAGGCGGACCGGGTGGCGGCCGCGGTGGAGTGCCTGCACGCCTATTCGCTGGTCCACGATGATCTGCCGGCGATGGACGACGACGCGCTGCGGCGCGGCCAGCCGACGGTGCATGTGAAATGGGACGAGGCGACGGCGGTGCTGGCCGGCGATGCGCTGCAGACCTTGGCCTTCGAGATCCTGGCCGATCCGGCGACCCATGCGGACGGCGCGCGGCGGGCGGAGCTGTGTTTCGGGCTCGCTCGAGCTTCCGGCATCGCGGGGATGGTGGGAGGTCAAGCGCTTGACATTGCGGCGGAAACCGCGGCTACGCCGGTGCAGCTTCCCGAGGTGGTGCGGCTGCAGAACCTCAAGACTGGCGCGCTGATCGCCTATGCAGCGGAGGCTGGGGCGATCCTCGGCGGCGCTTCGGCGGAGGCGCGGGGGTCGCTGCGGCGCTTCGCGGAGGGCATGGGTCTGGCGTTCCAGATCCAGGACGACGTGATCGACGCGACCGGGGACGCGGAGGCGGCCGGCAAAGCCGTCGGCAAGGACGCCGAGGCCGGCAAGGCCACCTTCGTCGGCCTGATGGGGCTCGAGGGCGCGCGGGCGGAGGCGGCGCGCCTCGTCGAGGCGGCGGAAGCTGAGCTGGCGGCGTTCGGCGAGGCGGCCGCGCCGCTCGCCCTGGCCGCGCGTTTCGCGGTTGCGCGAAGCTTCTGAGGCCGCGAGACCGGCCCCTCAGCCTGGCGCGCGGCTCCGCAGGCGGCCTAGGCCGAGCAAGGACGCGACCCCGGCGAAGAGCAGCGCCAGCGGCGCTGGGAGCGGGACTTCGGCCCCTCCGCCGCCGCCCGGCGCATCCCGGCGCAGGAGCGTCACATCCGCCCGGCCGGAGAACGGCGGCAAAGGCTGCACCCAGTCCTCGGTCGGGTTCAGAAGCCGGACCCAGTCCGTCACCGCCGGCTGCTCCTGCCCCAGCCAGGAAAAGGTATCGTCCACATCGGTCGTGGTGTTGGCGATGATCGAGAGGTAGCTGGTTCCGGCGGGCAGCGCGGTGGTCGGAACCCGGCCCGTGAACTCGTAGATGTCGCGCTGGCCGATGATCATGCCGGTGAAGACGAAGTCGAGCCCGCTGTCCGTGCGCACCACCGAGTCGATGGGGCCTCCGGCGAAGGGCGTCGTCGACGGAACGCCCCCGGCATCGGCGAAGAGCTGGAAGGTGAACCCGCCCAGCCCCAAAGGCAGCGGGGTGTCGGCCGGGCTGTAGAAGCCGGTCCATCTGATCGCGTTGAAGTCTTCGGCGGCGGGCAGCGTCACGAGCGTCGCCTGCTGCGCCCCGTCGTTGTCGAGCGACTCGAAGTCGAAGTCGCTGACGCCGCCGTCGTCGAGGTCGGTCAGCTCGATGCCCGAGTCGAACACGACGACCGCGGCCGCGGGCGTTGACAGGAAAGACAGGGCGACCAGGGCGGCCGCGGCGGCGGTGGAAGTTCGGCAGGACATCGGAGGGCTCCCTCAAACCATCGATCCAGACGTCAGGATAGCAGAGTCGACGCTGCGTCGCACGTGAACGCCGCGCCCTGCGCCTTCGCGACGGGTCGGACGGCTACGACTTGCGTCGATTCGCGCTCGATGCCGGCTTTCGCCGGGGCGCGGCGAGGCTTAACTCGATCTTAGGACTGAAGGGCCTGAAGTATGTAAACTTGGATTGACATCAGATCGTCAATCAAACTGGACAATCCGCCCCGCCTTCGGGCAGACTGTCTCTCCGAGTCAAACCACGCGCCCTTCGCCGGACGCCGAAAAGAAGCGCTTTAGGGAGACCCGCCCGTGACCGACGCGCCGCAAGAGCCTCCGCAGGAGCATCGCCCCGCCACCCCTACGCTCGACCGGGTGACCTATCCGTCGGACCTAAAGGCCCTCACGGACGCGGAGCTGGGGCGCCTGGCCGAAGAGCTGCGGCAGGAGACGATCTCCGCCGTCTCCGTCACCGGCGGGCACTTGGGCGCGGGGCTCGGGGTGGTGGAGCTGACGGTGGCGATCCACGCGGTCTTCGACACGCCGCGGGACAAGCTGATCTGGGACGTCGGGCACCAGTGCTATCCGCACAAGATTCTCACGGGTCGGCGGGACCGCATCCGCACGCTGCGCATGGGCGGCGGCCTCTCCGGCTTCACCAAGCGCAAGGAGAGCGCCTACGACCCCTTCGGCGCGGCGCATAGCTCGACCTCCATCTCCTCGGCGCTCGGCTTCGCCATGGGGCGGGAGCTTGGCGCCGCCGGCAACGGCGACGACATCGCGGTGATCGGCGACGGCGCCTTGACCGCCGGCATGGCATACGAGGCGCTGAACCACGCCGGCCACCTCGGCAAACGCCTCATCGTCATCCTAAACGACAACGACATGTCCATCGCGCCCCCGGTCGGGGCCATGAGCAAGTATCTCAGCCGCCTCTACACCGCCTCCCCCATGCAGGACTTCAAGGCCGCCGCCAAGCAAGCGCTGGACCTTCTGCCGCCGCCGTTCCGGGAGGGGGCGCGTCGGGCGGAAGAGATGTTCAAGTCCGTCACCGTCGGCGGCACCATGTTCGAGGAGCTCGGCTTCGACTATGTCGGCCCCATCGACGGGCACGACATGGGCACGCTTCTGGCCGTCCTGCGCACGGTGAAAGCGCGGGCGGACGGGCCGGTGCTGATCCACGCGATCACCAAGAAGGGCAAGGGCTACGCCCCGGCCGAAGGGGCCGCCGACAAGGGCCACGCGACGGCGAAGTTCGACGTGCTCTCCGGCAAGCAGAAAAAGTCGCCGTCTAACGCGCCGCAATACACCAAGGTCTTCGCCCAGGCTCTGATCGCCGAGGCGGAGGCGGACGAGCGCATCGTCGGGATCACCGCCGCAATGCCCTCCGGCACCGGGATCGACGCCTTCGGCAAGGCCTTTCCTGACCGCGCCTTCGACGTCGGCATCGCCGAGCAGCACGGGGTGACCTTCGCCGCGGGCCTCGCCGCCGCGGGGATGAAGCCCTTCGCGGCGATCTATTCGACCTTCCTGCAGCGGGCCTACGATCAGGTGGTGCACGACGTGGCGCTGCAGTCGCTGCCGGTGCGCTTCGCCATCGACCGGGCGGGGCTGGTCGGGGCCGACGGCGCCACCCATGCGGGCAGCTTCGACGTGGCGTATCTGTCGAACCTGCCGAACATGGTGGTGATGGCCGCCTCGGACGAGGCGGAGCTCATGCATATGGTCGCCACGGCGGCGGCGCGCGACGACGGGCCGACCGCGTTCCGCTATCCCCGCGGGGAAGGCGTGGGCATCGAGCTGCCCGCCCGCGGCGCGCCGCTGGAGATCGGCAAGGGCCGCATCGTGCGGGAAGGGACCGGCGTGGCGCTGCTGAGCTTCGGCACGCGGCTGTCCGAGTGCCTGAAGGCGGCCGAGGAGCTGGAGGCGATGGGGATTTCGGCCACCGTCGCCGACGCGCGCTTCGCCAAGCCGCTGGATCGGGAGCTGATCCTGCGCCTGGCGGTCGAGCATCCGGCGCTGATCACGATCGAGGAAGGCGCCGTCGGCGGCTTCGGCGCTCATGTGCTGCAGCTGCTGGCGATGGAGGGGGCGCTGGACCGGGGGCTCGCGGTGCGGCCGATGACGCTGCCGGACGTCTTCATCGATCAGGACTCGCCGGCGAAGATGTACGAGGCCGCGGGGCTCGACGCGCCGCGGATCGTGGCGACGGCGCTGGGCGCGCTGGGGGTCCAGGACCTCGGCGCGGCGCGGCGCGGCGCGGCGGCGGGCTGACGTCCTTCGCCGCCGACCTTGCCGGCGCTTCGCATCGGACAGTGCGCCGCGATGCGGTCCTTCGGCGAGACGCGGCGATCCCGGAGCAGGCCGCCGCGGCGCGCGGCGCCGGCCCTCTTCAGACCCGTGCCGTGAGAGGCGAGCGCCCATGACCCAGCCCCACGCCCCCGTCGTCCACCACGTCGCCGCCGAGACCCCGCGGGACGAGCCCATGGCAGGACTGATGCGGCGCCGGGCCGCCGGCGAGCGCATCCTCGTGCAGGACCTGGAGATCGCGCCCGGCGTCGGCGCAGACATGCACCATCATGAGATGGAGCAGCTGGCGGTGATGATCGAAGGAACCATGCGCTTCGAAGTGCAGGACCCGGACGGCTCGGTCAGGGCGTTCACGGCCGGGCCGGGGGACGTGGTCCTGCTGCCGGCGAACGCGCCGCACAAGGCCGTCGCCGAGACCCGCTGCCGGCTGATCGACGTGTTCAGCCCGCCGGCGGAGAAGACCGGGATCGACGGCTGAGCCGGCCGTCTCCGCGCCGCGGCCGGCGGGCGCGCCGCCGGGGCGAGCGGCGTTGACGCCGCCTGCCGGACCGGCCCAAAGGGGACCATGAGCGCGACCTACCCTTCACGGCTCGACCAGGCGCTGGTGGCGCGGGGTCTGGCTCCGTCCCGCGCCCGCGCCCGGGCGTTGATCGAGGCGGGCGTGGTGACGGTCGACGGCGCGCCGGCGACGCGGCCGTCGCAGAAGGCGGGGGCCGGGGCGGCGCTGGCGGTGACGGAGGACCCTTGCCCCTGGGTCTCCCGCGCCGCACTGAAGCTGGTCCATGCGCTGGAGGTCTTCGATCTGCGGCCCGAGGGGGAGGCGCTGGACCTCGGCGCCTCGACCGGCGGGTTCACGGAGGTGCTGCTGGCCCGCGGGGCCGCGCGGGTGACGGCGGTGGAGGTGGGGCATGGGCAGATGGCCCCGGCGCTCGCCGCCGATCCTCGGGTGGACCTGCGCGAGGGGGTGAACGCCCGCGCCCTGCCGCCGGACCTGCCGGCGCCGGACTGGATCGTCGCCGATCTCAGCTTCATCGGGCTGGAGACGGCGCTGCCCCCGGCGCTGGCGCTGGCCCGGCCCGGGGCGGTGCTTGTGGCGCTGATCAAACCGCAGTTCGAGGCGGGACCCGGGCGCGTCGGCAAAGGCGGCGTGCTGCGCGATCCGGCGGCGCATGCCGAAGTGCGCGCGCGCCTCCGCGACTTCTTGGAAGGGCGGGGCTGGGCCGCGATCGGCGAGGCCGAGAGCCCCATCGAGGGCGGAAGCGGCAATCGCGAGTTCCTGCTGGCGGCCCGCAAAAGCGCCTCGATCCCATGAGCGAGGCGGAGGTCGAGATCGCCTGGCTCGGCCGCCAGGGCGACGGGATCGACGCGGGCGCGACCGTCTTCGCCGCGCGGACCTTGCCGGGAGAGCGCATCGCCGGCGCGCCGGACGCGGACGGCCGGATCGCCGCGCCGCGCATCCTGCGGCCCTCCGCCGACCGGGTCGCGGCCCCCTGCCCGGCCGTGCGGCGCTGCGGCGGCTGCGCGCTGATGCATGCCTCGGACGCCTTCGTGGCCGGCTGGAAGCGCGACCGCATCGCCGAGGCGCTGGCGACGCGGGGCCTTTCGGCCGAGATCCGGGAGACGGCGACCTCGCCCGCCGCCTCCCGCCGCCGGGCGGCTCTGAGCGGGCGACGCGGCAAGTCCGGCGCCACGGTCGGCTTCCACGCGCGGCGGGGCGAGGTGGTGGTGGACGCGGCCCCGTGCCGGGTGCTCGTCCCCACCATCGTGGACGCGTTGCCGGCGCTGGCCGA
>JBCCPD010000149.1:0-8245 GCA_039025075.1 Pseudomonadota bacterium
CGAAGACGACGATGGCCAGCGCGATCCAGCCGCGGCCCGCCGTCATGCCCTCGGCCCAGAGGGGGCGGCGACGAGGCTGAGATAGGCGCCGCCGAGCCCCGCGCAGGCGCCGCCGAAGAGGATGGCGAGTGTGCGCACGCGGGCGACGCCGCAGCCGATGGCGTGGGCGGCGTCGTGATTCTCGCCGACCGCGCGCAGGGTGAGGCCGGCGCGGGTGCGGGTCAGGAACCAGCCGATGGCGACGGCGAGGGCGACGCTGAGATAGATCAGGGGGTCATGGCCGAAGATCAGCGGGCCGATGACGGGCAGGTCGGAGAGGCCGGGGATGTCGAGCCGCGGAAAGCTGGGCACCTTCTGCCCGGCATAGGGCTGTCCCAGCATGGCCGAAAGGCCGAGGCCGAAGAGGGTCAGGGCGAGGCCGGTGGCGACCTGGTTGCTCATCAGCCCTTGGGTGAAGAGCGCGAAGATCGAGGAGAGCGCCGCGCCCGCGGCCATGGCGGCGAGGACGCCGAGGGTCAGCGATCCGGTCTCGTTGGCCGCCGCGAAGCCGGCGATGGCGCCGATGATCATCATGCCCTCGACGCCGAGATTGAGGACGCCGGCCTTTTCGACGACGAGCTCGCCCAGGGCGGCGAAGACCAGGGGGGTCGCGGCGACCATCAGGGCGGCGGCGATGGCGACGGGGTTGAGGACGGAAAAATCCATCAGACCCCTCCTGCGCCGCCGCCGTCGGCCCCGCCTGGGGCCGCGGCTCCCTCGCCGGCCTGCATCGCCGCGACGACGCCCGCCGCGGCGCCGATCGTCGCTGGGGAGAGCGGGTCGACCCCGGCCGGGTCGGGCGGCGCGGTTCTCGCGCCCGCCGGCTTGAGGCGGTAGCGGGTCAGCACGTCGGCGCCGAGCAGGAAGAAAAGCAGCATGCCCTGGAAGACGGAGATGCTGGCGGCGGGCAGGCGAAGGACCAGCTGCGCGCCTTCGCCGCCGATATAGGTCAGGGCCATGAGGGCGCCGCCCGCCAGGATGCCGACCGGGTGCAGGCGGCCCAGGAAGGCGACGATGATGGCGGTGAAGCCGTAGCCGACGGGGAGGGAGGGCTTGAGCTGGGCGCTGAGGCTCGCTTCGAACACCCCGGCGAGGCCGGCGAGGGCGCCGCCGATCCCGAGAGTCAAGGCCACGGTGCGGGCTTCGGAGAAGCCGGCGAAGGCGGCGGCGCGAGGGGCCTGGCCGAAGAGGTCCAGGGAGAAGCCGAAGACGTGGCGGCGCAGGACCGCCCAGGCGATGACGACGGCGGCGAGGGCCGCCAGCGCGCCCATATGCGCCCGCGTGCCGTCGAAGAGCGGCGGCAGGATCATGCTGGAGGTGAAGAGGCGGGTCTCCGGGAAATTGAACCCGTCGGGGTCGCGCAGGGGGCCGCTGACGAGGACGCTCAGCCAGAGGTCGGCGACGTAGACCAGCATCAGCGAGACCAGGATCTCGTTGGCGCCGAAGCGGATGCGCAGGACGGCCGGGATCATCGCCCAGGCCGCGCCCGCCGCCATGCCGGCGAGGCACATCATCGGCAGGACCCAGAGGCCTTCGGCGGGGTAGACCGCGAGCCCCGCGGCGGTTCCCGCGAGCGCGCCGAGGATCAGCTGCCCCTCCGCCCCGATGTTCCAGACCCCGGCGCGGAAGCCCAGGGAAAGGCCGATGGCGATCAGCACCAGGGGCGTGCCCTTCACCACCATCTCCGCCCGGCCGAAACCGGTGGTCAGAGGCTCCACGAAGATGATGTAGACGGCGCGCAGCGGGTCCACGCCCAGCACGGCGAAGAGGAGCATGCCGAAGATCAGGGTTAGCGCCAGGGCGATGACGGGCGAGGCCCAGGCCATCGCTGCCGAGGGCTCTCGCCTGTGTTCAAGCCGCCACATGTCCGCCCCCCATCATCAGGCCGATCTGCTCGATGGTGATCTCGCCGGTCGGGCGCGGCGGGCTGAGGCGGCCTCCGGCGATGACGGCGAGGCGGGTCGAGATCTCCATCAGCTCGTCGAGGTCCTGGCTGATGCAGAGGACCGCGGCGCCTTGTTCGGCAAGGGCTCGCAGCGCCTCGCGGATGGCGAGCGCGGCCCCGGCGTCGACGCCCCAAGTGGGCTGGCTGACGCAGAAGACCTTAGGGTTCTGGCGCAGCTCCCGCCCGATCACGTATTTCTGCAGGTTTCCGCCGGAGAGGGAGCGCGCGGCGTGCTGGACCCCGGCGGTCCGCACGTCGAAGGTCTTTACGATGCCCTCGGCGAAGCGGCGGGCGCGGGCGAAGCCGATCCAGCCGCCTTGGGCGAGGCCGACGGTGCCGCGGGCGGTCAGGACGGCGTTTCCCGTGAGGCTCATTTCCGGCGCCGCGGCGTGGCCGAGCCGTTCCTCGGGCGCGGCGTTGAGGCCGAGGCGGCGGCGGCGCATGGAGCCGAGGGCGCCGATGGGCGCGCCGTCGAGGCGGAGCATGCCGGGGGCGGTGCGCGCCTCGCCCGAGAGGGCGGCCATCAGCTCGTCCTGGCCGTTGCCGGCGACGCCGGCGATGCCGAGGATCTCTCCGGCGCGCAGGTCGAGGGTGATGTTTTTCAGCGAGGTTCCGAAGGGGCTGGCCGAGGGCAGGGAAAGGTCTTCAAGCGCCAGGCGGACGTCGCCGGAGGTCTCCGCCGGGCCTGATGGCGCGGCGAGGCCGCGGCCGATCATCATCTCGGCGAGGGCCTTGGCGGTTTCCTGGCGCGGGTCGCAGGAGGCGACGACTTCGCCGCCCCTGAGGATCGTGGCGGCGGAACACAGCGCTCGGATTTCTTCGAGCTTGTGGGAGATGTAGAGGATCGCGACGCCCTCGTCGCGCAGGCGGCGGAGGGTGGCGAAGAGGGTGTCGACCTCCTGCGGGGTGAGGACCGATGTCGGCTCGTCCATGATCAGCAGGCGCGGGGATTGCAGGAGGCAGCGGACGATTTCGACGCGCTGACGCTCGCCGACGCTGAGGTCTCCGACGATCCGGCCCGGCTGGAGCGGCAGGCCGTAGGACTTGGAGACCTCGCGGATGCGTTGCGGCAGGTCGCGCCCGGCCTGGTCTTTCGGCAGGCCGAGGGCGACGTTTTCGGCGACGGTGAGGGCTTCGAAGAGGCTGAAGTGCTGGAAGACGAGGCCGACGCCGGCGGAGCGCGCCTCGCCGGGGGAGGCGGGGGCGAAAGGGGCGCCGCGCAGGTGCAGCGCGCCCTTGTCTGGGGATTGGAGGCCGTAGATCATCTTGACGAGGGTGGATTTGCCGGCGCCGTTTTCGCCGAGGAGGGCGTGGATCTCGCCCGCTCGCACCTCGAAGCTGACGTCGCGGTTGGCGACGACGCCCGGGAACCGCTTGGTGACGCCGTCGACGCGGAGCAGAACGTCGGTCATGGGGCGGCTTTCCGGGCGGTTGTCTTTTTGGGTTCGGAGGCCGGGCCGCCGATGTCCGCCGCGGGCCGGCGGGTTTTCGCCCGGTTTCGCCAGGCCAGATGGTCCGCGGCGATGGAGACGGCGATCTCGGCCGGCGATTTTCCGCCCAGGATCTCCCCGTCCCGGCGCAGGCCGATGGGGCATTCGAGCCTCGAGACCGCGGGATCGGAGTGGCCCAAGGCGTCCAGGCGGGCCCTGAACCGCGCCGCCTTGGTGGCCGATCCGATCAATCCGAGCCTGGAAAACGCGCCCTGGCGCAGCACCGCATGGCAGATTTCGAGGTCGAGGGCGTGCGAATAGGTCATCACCAGATGCGCGGCGTCGCCTGGCGCGTGGGCGGCGAGGCGGGCGGGGGTCTTTGTGATCACACGCTCCGCATGGGGCGGGACGGCGTCCGGGAACCTCTCGGGCGCGTCGTCGATCCATGCGATGGCGAAGGGCAGGTCCTCGAAAACCTTGACCACGGCGCGCCCCACATGGCCCGCGCCCCAGAGCCACAGAGGCGTGCGGGCGGGGGCGACGGACTCGGCCAGCCAGGGGGGATCGCCGGGGGCGAACAGGACCGACGCTTCGCCCTTGGAGCGCGCCGCCCGCAACGCGCCGCGGATCGCCAAAGGCGCATCCGCCGCGCCGACGACCCCGCCCAGCGGGCGGGCGAGGAGGCGCGTCTCTCGGTCCAGGTCCTTGATCCGGCTCGGATCCCAGCGCTCGAAGGCGAGCGTGCAGCGGCCGCCGCAGCATTGGGCGAGCGCGGGGCCGAGCGGGTAGGCGCGGGCCCCGTCGGCCATGTCGGGCGGGCCGGCGAGGCGGCGGCGGGCCTCGTCCAGCGCTTCCCATTCGAGGGCGCCGCCGCCGATGGTGCCCTCGAACCCGTCGGCCCAGACCAGCATGGCGGCGCCGGGCTCGCGGGGGACGGAGCCGGCGGCCTCGGCGACGACCACGCGGATCACGGGGCCCTGTCTTGTGATCACGGTCTGCAGGGCGTCGGGGTCGAGGCTCATGCGGGCCCTCCCGGCGCCCAGTCGCGGCCGCGGACGCGGTCCACGGCGCGCAGCACCCGTTCGGGCGTCGCGGGAGCGTCGAGGGCGGGGTAGATCCCGCGGTCGCCCGCCGCGGCGATGGCGTCCGACAGAGCCATGAGGGCGGAAATGCCAAGCATCAGAGGGGGTTCGCCGACGGCCTTGGAGCGGTGGATGGTGTCCTCGCGATTGCGGCCGGCCTCCCAGAGCGCGATGCGCAGGTCGGGGCGATCGGCGGCGGTGGGGATCTTGTAGGTCTGGGGGGCGCGGGTGCGCAGGACGCCCTCGGCGCTCCAGACCAGTTCTTCGGTGGTCAGCCAGCCCATGCCCTGAACATAGCCGCCCTCGATCTGGCCGAGATCGATGGCCGGGTTCAGGGAGCGGCCGGCGTCGTGGAGGATGTCGGCGCGGGCGATGCGGTATTCGCCGGTGAGCGTGTCGATGATCGCCTCGGACACCGCGGCGCCGTAGGCGAAGTAGTAGAACGGGCGGCCGCGGCCGGCCTTGCGGTCCCAGCTGATCTTGGGCGTGGCGTAGTGGCCGGTGCTGGAGAGAGAGACGCGGGCCATGAAGGCGGCCTTGATCAGGTCCTCCCAGCTCATCTGCGCCTCGCCGGCCTGCACGCGGCCGGGGAGGAAGCGGATTTTTTCCGGCGTGGTCTGGAAGCGCTCGGCGGCGAAGGCCGCGAGGCGGGCCTTGATGTGATCACAGGCGTTCTTGACCGCCATGCCGTTGATGTCGCTGCCGGAACTGGCGGCGGTGGGCGCGGTGTTGGCGCTTTGGCGCGTGTTGGTGGCGGTGATCTTGACGCGGTCTAGGTCGATCTGGAACGCCTCGGCCGCGATCTGGGCGACCTTGATGAAGAGGCCCTGGCCCATTTCGGTGCCGCCGTGGTTCAGGTGGACGGAGCCGTCGGTGTAGACGTGGACCAGGGCGGAGGCCTGGTTCATGTGGGTCAGGGTGAAGCTGATCCCGAACTTGACCGGCGTGAAGGCCAAGCCTTTCTTCAGGATGGGGTTTTCGGCGTTGAAGGCGGCGATCTCTTCGCGGCGCCGGGCGTAGTCGGAGGAGGCGGCGAGCTCCTCGGTGATCTCGTGGATCACGTTGTCCTTCACGGGCATGTGGTAGGGCGTGATCACATTCGGGGCGCCGGGTGGGCCGTAGTAGTTGAGGCGTCGGACCTCCAGCGGGTCCTTGCCGACGGCGTGGGCGACATGGTCCAGCACGCGCTCGATCCCGACCATGCCTTGCGGGCCGCCGAAGCCTCGGAAGGCGGTGTTGGAGCAGGTGTTCGTGCGGCAGCGCCAGGACTGGATGCGGATGTCCGGGATCCAGTAAGCGTTGTCCGCGTGGAGCATGGCGCGGTCGGCGACGGGCAGCGAAAGGTCGAGGGACCAGCCGCAGCGGGCGTAGTGCTCGAAGTCGAGGGCGAGCAGGCGGCCCTCGGCGTCGTGGCCGACGCGGTAGCGGATGCGGAAATCGTGACGCTTGCCTGTGATCACGAAATCATCGTCGCGGTCGTAGCGCATCTTGATCGGTCGGCCGAGGCGCTTGGCGGCGATCGCGGTGAGGCAGGCGGGGGCGTTGCCTTGGCTTTCCTTGCCGCCGAAGCCGCCGCCCATTCGGCGGACTTCGACGGTGACGGCGTGGTAGGGAACGCCCAGGGCCTCGGCGACCTTGTGCTGGATTTCGGTGGGGTGCTGGGAGGAGGAGTGGACGGCGACGTCGCCGTCCTCTCCGGGGATGGAGAGGGCGGCTTGGCCTTCGAGATAGAAGTGCTCTTGGGCGCCGATGTCCATGTCGCCGGAGAGGGTTAAGGGGGCTTTTTCGAGCGCTGTCGGAGCGTCGCCCCGGGCCATCTGGTAGGGGGCTTCGAAAAGGCTGTCGGCGGCGAGGGCGTCGTCCAGGGTGAGGATGGCGGGGAGGTCCCGCCACTTGATCTGGGCGAGGCGGACGGCGCGGCGGGCGGCGAGATGGCTGTCGGCGATGACAGCGAAGAGGGGTTGGCCCTCGTAGTGGACCTCGCCTTCGGCCAGCATGGGCTCTCGCCAGGTGGGGTTGGGGGAGACGTCGTTCGCGGCGGGGAGGTCCTCGGCCGTGATCACATCGACGACGCCCTCGGCGGCGCGGACCGGGGCGAGGTCCCAGGAGACGATCTCTGCGCGGGCCTTGGGGGAGAGGGCGAAGGCGGCGTGGAGGCAGCCGTGGGGCGCGGGGATGTCGTCGACGTAGAGGGCCGAGCCCTGGACGTGTTTGGGCCCGCTGTCGTGCTTGGAGGGGGTGTGGACGCCGCCTTGGATGGCGGGGCGCGACGGGGCGTTCATGCGGCGGCGCCTTCGCCGACGAGGCGGGTTTTCGACGGCCGCAGAGCGGTTTCGTGGGCGCATTTGAGAAGCAGATTGCGCGCCACGGCGAGGCGGTAGTCGGCCGAGGCGCGCATGTCGGTGATCGGCTGGAAGTCTTCGGCGAAGGCGGGGAGGGCGGCTTCGGCCGTGGCGAGGGTCCAGGGGCGGCCGATGAGCGCGGCTTCGACGGCGCGGGCGCGCTTGGGGGTGGCGGCCATGCCGCCGAAGGCGATGCGGGCGCTTGTGATCACATCACTCGTGGTCTCGATTAGGAACGCGCCCATGACGGCGGAGATGTCGTCGTCGAAACGCTTGGAGATCTTGTAGCATTTCAAGGGGGTTGCGGGGCGAGGAAGGCGGATTTGGGCGACGTGCTCTCCGGGGCGGAGGTCTTGCCGTCCGTAGGCGATGAAGAAGTCCTCGAGGGGGATGTCGCGGTCGCCGGCGGCGGAGCGGAGGGTCAGGGTGGCGCCTAGGGCGATGAAGGCGGGGGCGCCGTCGCCGATGGGGGAGCCGTTGGCGAGGTTGCCGCCGACGGTGCCCGAGGCGCGGACCTGGGGGCCGGCGAACCGGCGGACGAGCTCTCCGAGGTCGGGGGAGAGGCGGGCGAGGGGGACGTGGGCGGCGGACCAGGGGGCGCCGGCGCGGATCGTCAGGGCGTCTTCGGCGTCTTCGATCGCGTCGAAGCCCTCGATGGCGTTGAGGAAGATCAGCGTGGAGGGGCGGTCGAGGCGCTTGGTGATCCACAGGCCCACGTCGGTGGCTCCGGCGACGAGGGTTGCGCCGGGGGTCTCGGCCAGGAGGGCGGAGAGCTCGGCCTCGGAGCGGGGGAGGTGGGCGGCGACGCCGGGCGCCTCGAGCCGCGCGGGCTCGGCGGGCAGGGCGGCGAGCGGGGGCGCCAGGTCCGGCTCCCAGTCCGGGGCGGGGTGGTCGTGCATGGCGGCGGCGGCGGCGAGGATGGGGCCGTAGCCGGTGCAGCGGCAGAGGTTGCCGGCAACGGCGTCGGGGATCTCGGGAGCCGAGCGGGGGCCGTGGGGATAGTCGGCCCAGAGGGACATGACGAAACCCGGCGTGCAGAAGCCGCATTGGGAGCCGTGCAGGTCCACCATGGCTTGCTGGGCCGGGTGGAGGCGGGAGGGGCCGGCGAGGGCCTCGACCGTGGTGACGGCGCGGCCGTCGAGCATGGGGAGGAGGTGGATGCAGGCGTTGACGGCTTCGCGCTTGGGGCCGTCGGGCGTGAGGCGGGTGAGGCCGACGGTGCAGGCCCCGCAGTCGCCCTCGTTGCAGCCTTCCTTGGTGCCGGTTAGGCGGCGGGTCTCGCGCAGCCAGTCCAGCAGCGTCGTGCGGGGGTCGATGTCGGTGAGGGACACCGGCTCGCCGTTCAGGAGGAAATCGATCGAGCGGCGCATCAGGAGCCCCGGTAGGTGGAGTAGCCGAAGGGGCTGA
>JBCCPD010000150.1:0-8213 GCA_039025075.1 Pseudomonadota bacterium
GGCACCAGCCCGAGGCCGGCCTGGGCGCGCTGGTGGATGGTCAGGGGGCGCATGTCCTGCCCGTCGAAGGAGATGGCGCCGTCCGTGACCTTCACGAAGCCCATGATGGCGCGCAGGAGCGTGGTTTTTCCCATGCCGTTGTGGCCGAGGATGCCGACGACCTCGCCCGGTTCGGCGTGGAAATCGACGTTGTGGAGCGCCGGGACGACCCCGTAGGCGGCCTTGAGGCCGTGGACTTCAAGCAGCGACATCGGCGGCCTTCCCCAGATAGATTTCCTGGACCTTGGGATCGCGCATGATCTCGTCCACCGAGGCTTCGGCGAAGACCTGGCCGCGGTGGAAGACGGTCACCTGCTTGGCGATCTGGCGGATGAACTGCATGTCGTGCTCGACCACGATGACGGAAGCGTGGGAGGCGATCTCCTTCACCAAGCGGGCGAGGCGGTCGCGTTCCTCGCCGGTCATGCCGGCGGCGGGCTCGTCCAGCAGCACCAGCTCGGGCTCCGCCGCGAGCACCATGGCGAGCTCGATGAGCTGGCGCTGGCCGTGGGAGAGGAGGCCGACCTCGCGCTTGGCGAGATCGTGGACGCCGCAACGCTCGAGCATCCTTTCGGCCTGCTCGCCCGCCTTGTTCTTGATATGCTTGCGGCGCGCGGCGAGGCGGACGTTTTCGTAGGCGGTGAGACCGTCGTAGAGGTTGGGGACCTGGGTCTTGATGCCGATGCCGAGGTTGACGATCTCGTGCGTCTGGTGGCCCTCGATGCGGTGGCCCTTGAAGGTGACGGTGCCTTCGGTGGGGGTGAGCTGGCCGGTGAGGCACTTGAAGAAGGTGGACTTGCCCGCGCCGTTGGGGCCCAGGAGGCAGCGCAGCTCTCCATCCTTGAGGGCGAAGTCGACGTGGTCGACGGCGGTGACGCCGCCGAAGCGCATGGTCAGGCCTTGGGTTTCGATGACGTGGTAGTCGGCCATGGGCTTACTCCGCGGGCTGGCTGGAGGAGGCGGGGGGCGGCGCCTCTCCGGTGCGGGGGTCGAGCCCCTCGCGCTGGCGGCGCATGACCGTGAAGAGGTCGAGCGACCACATGCGGATCGAGGGCACGATGCCCTTGGGCAGGATCAGCACCAGGAAGATCAGGATCACGCCCAGCAGCACCAGGTTGTTGATCAGCTGCATCTCGCCCAGCGTGATGGAGAGCCATTGCAAGCCCACTGCGCCCAGGATGGGGCCTATGAGGGTGCCGACGCCGCCGGCCATGACCCAGATGAGGGCTTGGGCGGAGCGCTCCAGGCTGAAGGCGTTGGGGTCGATGAAGGTTTGGTACGTGGCCCACATGGCGCCGGCCATGCCGGCGATGCCCGCGCCGAGGGCGAAGACGATCACCTTGTGGCGGCGCACGTCGTAGCCCAGGAGGGAGGAGCGCATCTCGTTCTCGCGCACGGAGACCGAGACGCGGCCGAAGTCCGAGGCCAGGAGCAGGCGCAGGCCGACATAGACGATCAGCAGAATCCCCATGTAGACGGTGAACATCTGGCCGGGATCCAGCAGCTCCACCCCGCCATAGACGCCGGGCAGCGCCAGGGTCGGGATCGACGGAATGCCGTTGAAGCCGCCGAGGCGGGCGGAGCCGATGGAGTATTCGGGGCCTGCCGTGTGGTTGATCAGCTTGAACAGGATCAGAGCGACCACCAGCGTCACCACGCCCATGTAGACGTCCGACAGGCGCCCGTAGAACATGAAATATCCGACCGCCGCGCCGAAGAGGGCGGGGATCGCGAAGGCCAGCAGGAAGGGGAAGCCGGTCGTGCCCATGTTGATGGACGCCACGGCGAAGGTGTAGCCGCCGAGCCCGAAGAAGGCCGACTGGCCGAAGCTGAGGATGCCGCCGAAGCCCCAGATATAGGCGAGCGAGAGAGCGTAGATCGCCAGCACCACGTAGGAGATGTAGGTGTAGACCTCGAAGATGTCGAAATAGCGCGGCGCGCCGAACATCACCACCAGGCCGGCGATCACGCACAGGTGGAAGCCGATGTCCTTGTAGAGAGGCTTTTCCATCGTTTCGCGTCCTCTGGGATCAGATGCTGCGGGTGAAGATGCGGCCGGTGATGCCCTGCGGCAGGATGCGCAGCAGGATCAGCGCGGCGACCAGAAGCGCCGCGTCGCCGTAGACCGGGCCTGCGCCGAAAGTCACGGCTTGAGAGATCGTGCCCAGCGCCGCCGCCGAGGAGAGCGTGCCCGCGACCACCGCCGCGCCTCCGGTCACCACGGTGATGAAGGCCTGGCCGATGAAGTTCACGCCCATGGACGGGACCACGCCGGTCAGCGGCGCCAGCAGCCCCCCGGCGAGACCGGTCAGAGCCGAGCCCAGCCCGAAGGTGGCCATGTAGACGAAGGTCGCGTTCACGCCGAGCGCTTGGGCCATGCCCGGGTTCTGCATGACCGAGCGGGCGATCAACCCCCAGCGGGTGTATTTGAGCACCGCGTAGATGCCGACCAGGAACAGCGCCGCGCAGCCGATGATGACGAAGTTGTAGACGGCGATGGAGTAGGTCTCCCCCACCCCGATGGCCCCGAGCGGCGCCGACACGCCCTCGGTCGTGTTGCCGAAGATCATGGTGATGCCGCCGATCATCAGCAGGCTCAGACCCCAGGTGGCCAGCAGGCTGTCGATCATGCGGCCGTAGAGCCACTGGATGATCAACCGCTCCACCAGAATGCCGAAGAGGCCGACCACGATGGGCGCGAGGATCAAGATGCCGATCCATAGGGGCACGCCTTGCTGGGAGGAGATGACGACCGTGTAGCCGCCCAGCATCAGGAACTCGCCATGGGCGATGTTGATGACGCGCATCATGCCGAAGATGATCGAGAGGCCGCCGGCGAGCAGCACCAGCCAGGCCACCGCGCGCAGCATTTCCACGAAGACGATGACGGCGAAATCCATGGGGCCCTGTCTCCTGCGGTGAAGCGCGCGGCGCGGCGTTCGGACCGGTCGCGCGGAGGATGTCGTCCGCGTCCGAAGGAGCGGATCAGCTGATCGGCGGCCGAAGGCGCGGGGCGCCTCCGGCGGTTTTTTCAGGCCGCCGCCCGGACCCGCCCAGGCATCCCCACGCTTGGCGGCGGGCGGCGGCCAGGGGCGCCCGGCCCCATGATCCCGATCCTCCGGTGGCGGCCGGAGACGGGCGGGGCGGGCGACCCGTGGGTCAGGTCGTCACAAAGAGATCTCGTGGTGGACGTTGGCGTCCGGGGTCTCTTCGAGGTTGCAGACCATCTGGGTGTCGAGCGGGGGCGCCTGCTCGAACTTCTCCTTGATGATCCACTGGCTGTCCCGCACCTCGGCCACGTAGACGTCGCGGATGGCATGGTGGGTGAGCGGATCGATGGAGACGGTGCCCGACGGCATGACGTAGGACTTGCCGGAGCGGATCACCTCGATGATCGGGTCGCGCTCCAGCGTGCCGGCCTCGCGCACCGCGTCGGCCCAGATCATCATGCCTTCCCAGGTGCACTCCGCCAGCTCCGACAGCAGCGGGGTGTCGTCCGGGTACTCGGCGTTGATCTTGTCGATCCAGGCCTTGTTCTCGGGCGAGTCGATGGTGTCGTAGTAGCCGTAGCAGGTGAGGATGCCGTTGTGCTCCTCCGGCGTGGTGATGACCGGCTCCGGCCCCGCGGCGCCGAAGGTGGTGGAGGCCATGGG
Source organism: Pseudomonadota bacterium (assembly GCA_039025075.1). GTDB lineage: Bacteria > Pseudomonadota > Alphaproteobacteria > Rhodobacterales > Rhodobacteraceae > Albimonas. The sequence continues at coordinate 3,693 of JBCCPD010000150.1, forward strand.
GATGCGGTCCTTCATGCCGGCCGCGGCCCACTGGCGGTAGAAGCCGAGGTGCGCGGTGCCGACCAGCACGGACATGACCATGTCGGTGCCGGAGGCCTGGATCTTGCTGATCGTCGAGCCGAACTGGGTGACGTCGAGCGGGAAGAACTCGGTCTCGACGACCTCTCCGCCGTTTTCTTCGACGTAGCGCTTCACCCAGGCGGCGGTGATCTGACCGTAGTTGTAGTCGGCGGCGATCGTGTAGACCTTCTTGCCCCACAAGTTCATCACGTGCGGGACGAGCTTTTCGACCGTCTGGGCGGGCGTGGTGCCGAGGTTGACGGAGTTGCCGTCGCAGACGCCGCCCTCATAGAGCGTGTTGTAGAAGTAGAGCGTGTTGAAGCGGTGGAAGATCGGCCGGATCGTCTCGCGCGACGCCGACGTGATGCCGCCGTGGACCACCGCCACCTTGTCGCGCAGCGCCAGCTGGGTCGCGAACTGCGAATAGAGCGACATGTTCGACTGCGGGTCGTAGACGACCGACTGCAGTTCGCGGCCCAGCAGGCCGCCGGAATCGTTGATCTCCTTCACCGCCAGCTGGAGGATCTGGTTCATCGGGATGCCGGCGAAGTCGATGAAGCCGGATAGGTCATGCAGGCCGCCCACCAGGATCGGGCCGTCTTGGGAGATCGCGGCGGTGGGGAAGGGAAGCGCGCCGGCGGCGCCGAGCGCGGCGGCGTTTCTCAGAAAGCTGCGACGGGACTGGGCCATGAGTGCGGGCTCCTTCAGATCTGGTTGCCGTTGCCACAGACTGAGATGGAACGGCGCGGCGGAACGCGGCGTCAACGAGAAGGGCCGCTTGTCCGGACGAATTAACGTCTGTTTGCAGAGCTAGCGCGGATTTTAGGCAGATCACGCGTGAATCGTGCAAAGACTGCCGTTGAGCTAGGCAGCGCCTTGGCTCGTGAACGGTTTCGAAGCGCTCCGAATCAGCGTGATGCTTGATTCGTCAGGGAATTACGCAGCGTCAGTCGATCAGGCCGAGGCGGAGCGCCTTGATCGCCGCGTGCTGCTTGGACGAGGCCCCGAGCTTCCGGCAGGCGTTGCGCAGGTGGTAGTTGACGGCGGAGGGGGAGAGGCCGAGCCGGTCGGCGATGGCCTCGGTGGTCAGGCCCTCGGCGGTCCAGTGCAGGGCCTCGCGTTCGCGCGGGGTGACGCGGTCCGGCGCGGCGGCGGCGCGGGCGCCGCCCTCCCCCATCATCTCGTCGTGGTAGCGGACGGCGAAGAGCTGGATCTGCGCCTCGGCCCCGGCGACGGCGTCCTCCAGCGCGCGGCGGTCGTCGGCGACGAGGGAGAAGACGGCGGCCTCTCCGTCCGGGCCGTGCACGGGCACGGACCAGCCTTCGGAGATGCCGAAGGCGCGGGCTTCGTGGAAGACGAGGCGCTGGGTCTTGTCGAAGCGCGACAGGAACGCGCCGTGGCCCCAGCGGAACGGCAGGCGCGCGCGGCGGGCGAGCTGCACCACCGGGTCGCGCAGCTGATAGCTGCGGGCGTGGTAGCGGTCCTTCCATTCGTCAGGGTAGCTGGCCTGGAGCGCGAAGGGCTCGCCCAGGGCCGCGCTGCAGGTCTGGGAGCCGGTCGGGGCGCGGGTTGGAGCGCGGGTCGGAGCGCGGACGACGGCATAGGAGAAGTCCCGCGCCCCCAGGCTCGCCGCGAAGGCGCGGGCGGAGGCGACCAGCCCGTCCACGCCGCGGGAGGCGTCGGGGCGCGTTTCGTTTTGCAAGAATTGACAGTTCATCGGTCGGTGGCCCCGCGCTAGCGTGGTGTCATGAAACGCTATGGCAGCGAGGAGGCGGCGGCAATGAAGACGGGAACGCAGCTTTTGGGGGGCGTCGCGCTGGCGGCGCTGGTGGCGGCGCTGATGGCGGGGACGGCGGCGGCCGACGTGGTGAAGATCGGCGTGCTGGCGCCGCTGACCGGGCCGACGGCCTCGGACGGCGAGGAGTTCGTGCGCGGCGTGGAATGGGCGGTGGAGGAGGCGAACGCCGCCGGGGGCGTCGCCGGGCACACGTTCGAGGTGGTGGTGGCCGACGTGAAGGACCATTCCGCCGCCAACGTGAGCAGCGCGGCGGAGCGGCTGCTGACCACCGACGGGATCGAGGTGATCCTGACGGGCTACGCCTCGCTGAGCCTTTTCGAAGTGGACCTGATGGCCGAATACGGCATGCCCTACATCGCCGCCGGCCCGTCGCCCAGCTTCGCGGCGATCACGACGCAGGACATCGACAGCTACTGGTGCTGCTACTCCTACACCGCCGACTTCAAGGGCTACGAGACGGACGTGCTTCCGTTCGTGGAGGCGCTGGGGGAGGCCGGGAAGGTCGACCTGGGGGAGCGGAAGATCGCCATGATCTCCTCCGACAATCCCTATTCCAAGACGATCTCCGAAGGGATGAAGGCGAGCTTCGAGGGCGCCGGCTGGACGGTGACCGTGGACGAGCTGGTCCCCTTCGGCGAGGTCGGCGACTGGCGCGCGATCCTGGCGAAGGTGCGTGCGGACGAGCCGACGCTGGTGGTGAACACGGATTACATCCCCGGCAACTCCGCCCTCTTCCTCAAGCAGTTCCTGGAGGCGCCAACGGACAGCCTGGTGTTCCTGCAATACGCGCCCAGCGTTCCGGAGTTCGTGGAGCTGACCGGGGAGCAGTCCACGGGCGTGCTCTACAACCTCATCGGCGGGGCGCTGGACACGCCGAAATGGCCGCGGGGCGAGGAGCTGATGGACGCCTACGAGGCCCGCTACGGGGTGGAGAGCGGCGCCTACGGCGTGGGCCTTTATGAGATGACCAACCTCTACTTCAACGCGCTGCGCGAGGTCGGGGATCCGACGGACCGCGAGGCGATCGGCGAGGCGATCGGGCGGCAGAAGCAGGTGACCGTGGCCGGGAACATCGAGTTCGACCCGGCGACCCATGTGGCGCTGCAGTCCAACGACCATGTGCCGGTGAGCTTCTGGCAGATCCGGGATGGTCAGCGGCTGATGGTCGGGCCGGAGAAGTTCTCGGCCGCCGAGTTCGAGCTGCCGCCGTGGATGACGCAGTAAGCCGGCCGTGACGGCGATCTTCGAAGCCGAGGGTTTGCAAAAATCCTTCGGCGGGCTGAGGGCGGTTGACGGGGTCTCGTTCCGCGCGGTGCGGGGCGAGATCCTGGGCATCGCGGGGCCCAACGGGTCCGGCAAGAGCACGCTCTTCAACATCATCACCAGCATCCCGTTCCGCGCGGACGGGGGTCGGGCGATGTTCGAGGGGCGCCAGATCCAGCGGATGTCCGGCCACCGGATCGCCCGGATGGGGCTCGCCCGGACCTTTCAGCGGGAGAGCGTGTTCCCCAGCCTGAGCGCCATCGACAACGTGCTGGTGGCTGTTGAGCACTCCGGCGCCTCCCACGGGCTGGCGCGGGACGCGAAGACGGCGGAGGCGGCGCTGGCGCGGGCGGGGTTTCCGGCGACCTCGCACAACACGCCGGCCGGGGCGCTGCCGGTCTTTCATCGCAAGCTGGTGATGATCGCCGCGGCGCTGGCGCTGAACCCGCGGCTGCTGCTGCTGGACGAGCCGGCGTCCTCCCTCACCCAGCCGGAGATCGCGCGGATGAAGGCGTGCATCGAGCGGCTGCGGGAGGAAGGGATGACGATCCTGCTGATCGAGCACGTGCTGCCGCTGCTGACGGCGGTGTCGGACCGGCTGATGGTGCTGGACCAGGGCCGCGTGATCGCCGAAGGCGCGCCGAGGGAGGTGATCGCCGATCCAAGGGTGATCGAGGCCTATCTGGGCGGCGCCGTGCCGGAAGAGGCGGACCCATGACGGCGCTGCTGGAGCTGCGGGATTTGGCCGGCGGCTACGAGCCGGTGCAGATTTTTTCGGATGTGACGCTGGAGATGGGCGCGGGCGAGGCCATCGGCCTCTTCGGGCCGAACGGGCATGGCAAGACGACGCTGCTGCGGACGATCTCCGGCCTGATCGATCCGTGGCGGGGCGACGTGATCTTCGACGGCGAGCGGCTGAACCTGGAGGGGGCGCGGCGGACGCGGCGGTCCCGGAACCTCAACTACGACCTGCTGACCCGGCGGCGGATGGACCCCAAGCGCGTGGCGCGCGCCGGGCTGATCCACGTTCAGCAGGGGAACCTGCTGTTCCCGGAGATGACCGTGGCGGAGGTGCTGAGCATCGCGCCGGCGGCGACGGGGGGCCGGGGAGACGCGCGGGCGCTGACGGAGGAGGCGCTGGCGCTGTTTCCTCGGCTGACAGAGCGGATGGGATCGAAGTGCCGGTTCCTGAGCGGCGGGGAGCGGCAGATGCTGTCGGTGGCCTGCGGGATCATCGCGGCGCCGAAGCTGCTGATGCTGGACGAGCCGACGCTGGGGCTGTCGCCCAAGCTGCGGCACGAGCTGGCCGGCGCGATCCGGGCGGTGCGGGCCAAGGGCGTGCCGCTGATCGTGGTCGACCAGGACGTGGAGTTCTTGGAGAGCCTGATCGACACCCTCTA
>JBCCPD010000151.1:0-8203 GCA_039025075.1 Pseudomonadota bacterium
AGATCATCGAGGCCGACGCCGATCAGCGTGGTGGTCTGCTGGTTGGACGGCACGGCGAAGACCGCGTCGCCGGCGGCGTTCTCGTAGACGCTCAGGTTCGCCGCCCCGATCCAGGCGATCCGGAAGACGTCCGTCTGCGGGTTGAAGTCATGGATGTCGACCTGAGAGCCCCATGACCAGTCGATGAGCACGTCGACGGAGGACGGGCCAGCGGTCCCGCCTGGGGTTTCGTCGGCGGGCGGATCGATGGGATCCGCGTCCCCTGAGGGCGGCGGGGTCGTTCCCTCGTGACCGCCCGGCAGTTCGTCGCCCGGCGATCCGGTCTCGTAAAACGCGATCAGCTCCTCGATCAACGGAGCGTCGTAGCCGCCGAATTGGTCGACGTACCGCAAGATCGATGTGCCGTACTCGTCCTGAGAAACCGCGCCATTCTGAAGCAACGCCAGGGTGCCCCAGGCGCCGCGCAGATGCGCCGCGGCGAGGATGCCGGTCAGCGTCAGCCCGACCGTTCTGGGCACGCCGTTATCGATATAGGTCGCCGTCTGGCCAATCAGCTCTTCGAGCCGGATTCCGGACTGCGCGAGACCGTTCACGATGACGTCTAGGTTGAATCCGAAGGCCTCGCGGATCGCGATCTCCTGCGCTTTCGCGGTCATGAACTCTTCGAGCGAGTCCACGCCGTTGCGGCCGGTCCAGTCGCCCTGCCAGGTGTTGCGGGCCGCTCCGGCTCCGTAAAACACGTCGGCTTCGTACCAGCCCAGGTCGATCAGCAGGGCTTCGCCGAACTGGTACCCGACGAAGCCGAGCGAGTTCATAGAGCGGTAGGCCATCGCGTCCCACTCGGCCTCGGTCAGCTGCGACCAGCTCGTGTAGCCCGGGAACAGCTCGGAGACCGTGCCTCCGGCCCACTGATCGAGCTGCCAGTCGACGATGATGCCCGCCTCGTATCGCTTGCGATCCCAGCCCGACTCGAATGCGCGCAGCGCGTCGAGAAACTCCTGGAATGTCCCGTTCATGACGTCTCGCTCCTCCCGTTTCCGTGATCGAAGACGTAGGGGAGACTGCAAGGCGAACTGCGTCAGGAGTCCGGCGATCTTAGGGCCTTGTCGGACGTTCTTCGGACGGCGCGTGCCGCGGGCGAGGCACGCGTCGGCCCGGCAGGCAGGTTCATCTCAACGGACCACGCTCTCCAGGTAGAAGAACCCTGCCAGGCCTTCCAAAATGAACTCGACCGCGAGCGCCCCGACGATGATGCCGAGCAGCCGGTTCAGCACCGCCTGCGCGACGGGCGTGATGAACCTGCTCACGAGAGACGCTGCGAGAAGCCCCAACACGATCAGCGCGCTCACCACCAGGATGATGATCGAAACGTGCAGGTCGTGATCGTCGTGCTTGTCGGCCTCGTGCGCATAGACCATCACGGCGGTAATCGCGCCCGGACCTGCGAAGAGCGGGACGGCCATGAGAAAGACGCCGATCAGGATCGGGTCGCTGGACGTCGGCGGGCCGGCGTCGCCGGACGCGGCGCCAAGCAGACCGAGCATGTCGAGCGCGATCAGAAGGACCACCAGCCCGCCGAGCACGCGGAACGCGTGGATCGAGATACCGAACGTGGCGAGGATCGCTTCGCCGGCGTTTGCGAACAGGATCAGCACCGCCGCCGTCGCGACCCCGGCCACCAGCGCCGTCCTCCGGCGCGCCTGCGCGTCCATGGCCGCGGTCTGCTGCAGGAACATCGGGATGTTGCCGGGGATGTCGACGATCGCCGCGAGCGTGATCGTCAGCTTGATGAGGTCCGGCAGATCGAGCATCGCCGCGGTCGTCGGCTCCTTCGAAGCGCTTTCGCGCCGTCGGCGCGCAGCCGTCAACCACCGGACGTTCCAGCGCGGTCGCGCTTATGTCCACGAGGTCGGTCCACGCGAAGCCTGAGCCGCGCGGGCGGCCGCCTGGCGAGCGCGCCGGCGCTTACATCTTCTGGACCGTCGCGATGTCCGCTTCGCTCAAAGTGTATGAGAGGCTTCCGCTCTGATACGTCACCTCCGGATCGTCGAGGTCCGTCAGATCCACGTCCATCTTCAGGGACAGCTCCTGCTTGCCGGCGGTTCCGTTGAAGGAAATCAAGCCCGAGGGTTCTCCACCGTCATCCAGAAGGCCCGCGGCCGAGATTTCTTTGGTCTCGCTAGCCGTGATCACGTAACGGTTCGGCACGACATTTCCCGCGTCGTCCGTCTTCTTGGACAGATTCAGATGAACCTTGTCCATCATGCCCATGAACGTTCCCGCCAGTGGAGCATGCTCCGGTTTCTCTTTGAAGGTCTCCTGCGCGTCGCCGAAAGAACGCTGCGACATCAAAGTGCTGAGGACCGCCTGGTGATCCTTTGGAATACCGGCCGCATCCATCGCGCTCGATGCCGCCCGCGCCGCAACGTCGGCGGACTCGTTGCCGACCCGGTTTATCATCGTGCCGCCAATCTTCATGTCGGTTCGATGAACGTCTTGCGCCATGACGTGCGAGATATGCGCGCCGCCGACGTCGTGGAAACCCCGCGCGTCGCCCTTGCTCAGAGCGTCCAGGTTTCGGTTCACATCCGTGCGGGCCTTTCGCCCCATCTGCTGCAGCGGACGATCGCCAACCGACACGTCATGGCGTTTGCCGTCCATCACGATGCGGCCCTGCTTGAGCATGAGGTCGGCGTCGACGAACTTCGCGGTAGTCTTGATCGCTTTGCGGATGGCCAGTTTGCCGCGTCCGGCCCCTTTCGCGGCGGAGACGAGACGGTCGCGCGCGGCCATCGCCTCCTCCACCGAGGCGCCGTTGGCGATCTGCTTGACGATCGTGGCGCGGATCATCTGCCGGTTGTCTTTGCCGCGCACGCCGAAGGGCGAGGACCTCACGTGGAGCAGGTCCGCCCACTGCCTGCTGGAAACACCGTCGACCCGCCCATACTGAATCGGGTCGAGACATGCGTCCTGATCGTGCTGAAAGCGTCGGATCGCCTGGTCGAAATGCCTGAACTCACGGCTCGAGCGCGCGTGCGCGCGGCCGAAGAGAGCCAGCCCGCCGATGCCCATGGCGCCGAGCCCGGCGCCGCCCGTGGTGACCGTGGCGCCGACCAGACCCGCCGCCGCGCCGGTCCCCACGACGGTGACCCCGATGGACGCCGTGCCCGCGGCCACGGAACCCCCGCCGACGACCGCGCCGGTTCCCACGGCGGCGCCCGCCGCGCCGCCGACGCCGGCCGCGCCGACAGCGGCTTTCTTGCCGAAGCCGAAGCCGTGGAACCAGCGTCCCTTGAAGCGGCCGCCCACCTTCGGGAAGCTCTTTGCCCCGAAATGGTCCCCGGTCAGATTCTTCTTGAGCACCGCGTCGAAGTTTTCTTTGGCGAACTCCTCGTTGTCCTTGAGGCGCGCGTCGATTCCCCGCTGCTGCTCAGGAGTGATTTCAGGCCGGTGATCGAGGCGACGCAACGCTGCGATTTCCCACTCGTCCCATGAGTTCGACGCCCGCGACGAGGACATCGACGGCCGACCTCCGCCGCCAAGCGCTTGCGCTGGTGGATGCTGTAGATCATCCATGCCGCGCATCGAAGGCTGCTCTTCCTCGTCCGGCGGGTTCGATACGTGCGAGGACGCGACCGACGACCGGCTTCCGTCGCTGCGCGACCGCGCCGAAGACTCCGGCAGATCAAACATGTCGCCCTTTGAGGACAGCTCCCGGTCGTCCGCCGAACTCGATGCGTGCGAAGACGCGATCGACGACCGATGCGAGCCGCCATTCACATACGCCGACGGCTCTTGGTAGTCTTCGCCGCTGGGACGACGCGTGGGAACCATCGGCTTCTCCATTTCGCTTTCCTCCGAAAGCGACAGGCGTCTTTGCGAGCCGTCGGAGAGCGAGATGGACCCCTTTGGCGAGGACGGAGGGCTCTGCGGCGGCGCGCTGGCGATCGGCGCTCCAATTCCGTCTATTCGGTTGCCCGGCATGGCCGTCCCCTTCTGCTTTGGTTTCGCGAACGCGGCGTGCGGATCAGACGCGCATCGCGCCGGCGGCCGGCGCTTGAGACGCCGCCGCGTCGTCGTCGGCCAGATGCACCTCACCGGCGGCGAGACGCTCTCGAAGCGGGTCGCACGCGTCGATCATCGACACGAGCGCGCTTTCGAGCAGGTCGGCGGTGATCCCCACCGCGGGAAGCATGGAACCCGCCCAGGCCTGCCCGCTGCGCCGATCGAGCCCGACGGTCATCCGACCCTGGCTCCAGCCTTCGAACGCGGCGCGCATCAGAAACCGGGCGGCGACGGAGCCCTCGGGCGCATCGCCGAGCCCGATGTGGATCCAAAGCCCTTCGACGGGCTCGCCGCCGCGCCGAAGGAGGAGGGGCGCGCCCTCCACGTCGAGCGTCAAGGCGCCGTCCTCGTCCAGCGCGGCGTCCTCGATGCCGAGCTTGCGCATGGTTTCTTGGATTGCGGCGTCGATCGGATCGGCCATGGCGGTTCCTGCCTTTCGTTCGGGGGTCAGACCATCGCGCCGGTCGCGCCCGGAGGGGCCTCGTCCGGCGCGTCTTCGCCGCGATCGGCGAGGGCGTCGATCCAGTCTTCGGCGAGTTCGATGAGCGCTTCGGCTTCGTCGGCCAGGGCGCCCGCCTTCAGGTCCGCGGTCGCAACCAGACGCATCAGCATCGGCGCCTCGGCGCCGGGCGGCATGGCGAAGACGCCGCCGTCGGTGAGCTCCGGCGTCAGGTTCGCGTCGAGCATCAGCCGCAGGGCCTCGTCGTCCTGCGCGACCTCGGCGGGCAGCGGCGCGGCGATGGCGAGGCCCGGTTGCGAGGGGTAGTGGACGAGCACGAGCGCTCGATCGTCGCCCAGCGGGATCCAGGCCACGCCGTCGTCGTCGAGCGCGAATTCGGGTCCGCCCGCCTCCTCGCAAAAGGCCGCGACGGCGGCGTCGACGGTTTCGCGGTCGACGGGGCCGGCCGCGGCCGCACGCTGATCCATCCTCATGTCCTCAGTATCCGTCGTGTTCAAAGTCACCTCCTCGTCAGAGTTCAGGGACGGGCTTTCTATAGCTCGTCGCGCGTGGCGCAGCGCCTTAGACGAGCCCCGAGCGCGCCAGACCGGTCATGTTGGCCTCTACGCCCTTCATCGTCCGCCTATCCATCTCCGCGCGACAGGGTTCCATGTAGCTGCTCGTGATCTCGGTCTGGCTCATAGGACGACCGGTCAGCTCGCCCGCCGACGCCGCTTCGGCGAGCTTGGCCACGCCGGCGGCGAACGTTTGAAAGCTCGGCGCTTGCTTGTAGGTCTCGGCCAGCTTGTCGCGCAGCGCCGCGGCCGCCTTGTAGCCGCCGTGCAGGAAGGCCGTCGCCAGCACCGTCCGCATGTTCTTGCGGAAGTTGGTGGCGGTTTCCCCGCTCTGCCCGCGATGCGCGAACGGACCGCTCCACTTCTTGATGCTCAGAAGCTCGGCCGCCTCGGCGTCGGCGAAGTCCTGATGGGTGATCTTCTTGGACCCGGTCTGCTTGAGGTTCTCGGGCAGGCTGGCGAACGTCGCCGCCGCCTTTCCGGTTTCCGCCGCGCCGGGCGAGTGCAACTTGCGGCCGGAACCCGCCATGTTCATCCAGCTCTTGAGGCGGACGACCACCGCTTCGCGCAACCCGCGGAAGAAGGGGTTGGACGCGCGCTTCGCCTTAATGTCGTCGGCGATGCTCCGCATGGATTCCGCGTCCTGGCTCATCCAGAACCCGCTCACGCTGCCGATGTCTCTCATGTATGCTTTCATTGCGGCATCATCTGCGCGTTTCGCGAGTTTGTGCAGGCCCTTGGCTGTCATCATGCTGCCGTCGCTCGCCGCGTCTTTTTGCGCCCGCAGGGTCTGGCCGCTCCGCGACGCCGAACCGGCTTGCGCGGAGTCTTCGGGGATCGACGACAAGTCGGGCGCCCTGCTGACCGGGTCCAACGTCATGCGCATGCCGCTTCTGCGTCCCATCGAGAAACCCTCCGGAGTTGCGGCGTTCCCATCCAAGATCGGTCCGTTCGCGCCTGTTGAGACTGAAATATGGTCACCGCATCGGTTGGGGTTTCGGACGATACTTGGACCCGCGCCCCCATTTCGGAGCCTCGCGTGATGCGCCGCGCCATCCTCGTCGCCGCCGCGGTCTGCGCGCTGCTTGTGATGGCGCGCCTCGACGACGCTTTGCCGGAGGGGGCGTTCGCCTGGGTCGTCGTCGCGCTGGTCGTCGCGGCGCTGGCGGGCTTCGTGGTGCTCGAGGTTCCGCCTCTGCTGCGCGACAACTGGCATGTGCTGGCGAGCCGCCTGGGCCTGCCCTCGCGCCGCGCGCCGCCGCATTACGTGCGGGCGGCGTTCTCGGACCACGCGGCGGAGTTCGACGCGCACCTGATGGAGCGACTGGCCTACCGCGCGCCGAACTTGGTGCGCGCCGCGGCGGCGCCGGCGCTCGGGCCGCCGCCGGCCGAGATCCTGGATCTTGGCTGCGGCACGGGCCTGTGCGGGCCGCTGTTCGCGCCGGTCGCGGCGCGGCTGGTGGGCGTGGACCTGTCGCCGGAGATGCTCGCCCAAGCCGCGCGCAAGGACTGCTATGACGCGCTGGTCGAGGCCGACATCCTCAAATGGCTCGGCGCCGCGGAGGAGCGTTTCGACCTCTGCGTCGCGGCGGACGTGCTGGTCTACTTCGGCGACGTCGGACCGGTCCTCGCCGGTCTTGGCCGCGTCCTGCGGCCGGGCGCGCGGCTGGTCTTCACCACCGAGGCCGACTCTCGTCCGGACTGGCGCCTGACCCGAAGCGGCCGGTTCGCCCATGGGCGCGCGCATGTCATGGATCGCGCCGCGGCGGCGGGCTTCGAGGACGAGACCGTCGCGGCGGAGACGCTGCGGTTGGAGTCCGAGAAAGAGGTCGTCGGCGACATCTGGGTTCTGCGGCGGCCGCCGGCGGTCACTGTCGGCTGAGGGCTGCGCCGCCGCCGGGCGCGTTCGGTCAGACCCTGTCGCCCTGCGGCGGCGCGTTCAGGTAGTTGTGGACTTGGATCTCGGTCGCGCCGCGGCCGAGCACGTGGCTCCGCAAGGCGGGGTTCAGCGGCGGCGGGCGGCCTTGGTCGTCCAGGTCATCCGGCTCCAGCATCCTGTGGATGCTCGCGACGGTCTGGAAGCCGCCGTCAGGCTGCTGACGGCGGTGGAACTCGACCGTGACTTCGCGGGGCGCGGGCGGAGGGGCCGCGTCGATGTCGGGGAGCGCGGTCAAGGCGAGCCGCCGCGCCGCTTCCTGCTCGAGCGGATCGGTCGCGTCGGCATCGCTGCCGCGACGCGGGGCGGGCCTGGGCCGCGGGTCGTCGATTTTTTTGCTTTCCGCCAGGTCGTCCTCGGACGCGTAGAGATCGCTCAGCTCTTCTGAGAGGGCTGCGCCATCGAGGGCTTCGTCGTCGCTTGACGAGGTCGTGCCGAAGCCGTCGTCGGGGTCCTGCGACGCGTCGGACATCGATACCTCGTAGGGATCCGCGGCCGCCTCCGGCGCGTGGAGCGCGCCGGCGGGCCGACGGTCGTGCGTTCCGCCGGAAGCGGATGCTTCGGGATCGTCGTAGACGTCGCCGAGGTCGTGAGACCCACCCGACATCGACGCCTCGTAAGGGTCCTCGACGCTTCGATCGCCGTGCGAGACGCTCGTCTCATGGAAGTCGGCTCCGGCGTCGGCGGGATCGCCGCTTGCGGAGACCGAGGAGGCGTCGGATCGAGACGTCTCGAGCGCCGCCGGCCCCTGCGGCACGCCCGGCCCCCAAGCCATATCGCCGAGGGGCAGGTCGCGACCCAGCCCCTTGGCGTCGAGCAGACGTTCGCGCCGGTCGAGACGGTCGGCGTCGTAGGCGAGCATACGACGCTGACTGCGATCGTAGATGTTCATAAGGCTCTTGGCTGCTTTCCGATCCAGCGGCTTGTCGCCGCCGAAGGCGCGCAGCGCCTTGTAGAAGTGCTGGCGGATCGCCTTGGCGTCGGACTTGAGCCCCTGCGGCGAACTCAGCCAATGCTCGAGATCCTTGACCACGTCCTCCAAGACGTTGTGCGCGTTGAACTGTCCCGCGGCCTCGTTGAGCCAGAGCTGACGCTTGCCCGCGCGGCCGGCGCGATCTTGATCTTCCTGGGAGGCGATGCGTTTGGGCGGCACGAAGTTGTCGTGCAGGGTGTCGAGGAAGTCGCGTG
>JBCCPD010000152.1:0-8177 GCA_039025075.1 Pseudomonadota bacterium
GCCGGAGGTGTTGATGACGATCGCGTCCAGGCCTTCGCCCCGCACCTCCTTCATCCAGGCGCGGATGTTCTTGGCCGCCGTCGCGTGGCTTTCCTGCGTCTTGCCCATGTGATGGGTCAGCGCCCCGCAGCAGCCCGCGCCTTCCGAGATCACCACCTCGCAGCCATGCCGCGTCAGCAGCCGGATGGTCGCCTCGTTGATGTCGGTGTTCAGCGCCCTCTGCGCGCAGCCGGTCATCAACGCCACGCGCCGCTTGCGCTCGCCGACGGCGGGATGGACCTGCGGCTTGTCCATGAGGGAGGGCGGCGGCAGCTCCTTCGGCGCGAACTCCACCATCGCGCGCAGTTTCAAGGGCAGCAGCGGCGCCACCGGCCGAGCCGCCCAGGCCCCCAGGATGCTCAGCCGGAACATGGTCGGATAGGGCAGGATCCGCGCCAGAATCCAGCGCAGCGCCTTGTCGTGCCAGGGCCTGTCGTAGTGCTCCTCGATATACTCGCGCGCATGATCGACCAGGTGCATGTAGTGCACGCCCGAGGGGCAGGTGGTCATGCAGGCGAGGCAGCTGAGGCAGCGGTCGATGTGCTTGACCGTCTTGGCGTCGGGCTTGCGCCCGTTCTCCAGCATGTCCTTGATCAGGTAGATGCGGCCCCGCGGGCTGTCCAGCTCGTCGCCCAGCACCTGATACGTCGGACAGGTCGCCGTGCAGAACCCGCAATGCACGCAGGTCCGCAGGATTTTGTTGGAATGCGCCGTCGCCGGATCGGTCAGCTGCTCAGGGGAAAAATTAGTCTGCATCGCCTCAGCCCCCCATCCGACCGGGGTTCAACAGGCCCTGCGGATCGAACTTGGCGCGCAGCCCGGCCGAGATCGCCGCCAGCGGCCCCGCCTCCGGCTCGAACACGTCGACCGCCGCCCGCGTCGCGGCCGAGGCGCGCACCAGCGTCGCGTGCCCCTTGCCCTTCGCTGCGGCCCTCACCGCCGCCGCCCCCGCGTCGCCCGCCTCGTCCACCCGCAGCCAGATCAACCCGCCGCCCCAGTCGTAGAACGCGTCCGCATCCGGAACCGCCGCCCGGATCCCCGCCGCATCCGACGGCCGGCAATGCACGCGCCAGACCGCCCCCGGCGCCCCGTGGAACGGCTCTGCATCCCGCACCCGCGCCCAAGCCGCCGCCGCGGCCTCGGGCGAGCGCTCCACGCTCACGTCCCCGAACCGGCCCAGCAGGTCCTTCAGCCGCCCGGCCCGGTATTCGACCGACCCGGCGAAGCCTTCGATCCGCACCAGCGTCGATTCGCCGGGAAGATGCGCCGCGCCGGTCACGTCGAAGGGAGAGGTCAGCGCCGCCGTCATCGCCTCGATCGCCGACCCGTCGGAAAGCTCCTCCAGCCCCAGCACCGCCACGGCCTCGGGCGCCGGCAGGACCTTGAACGCCACCTCGCTGAGCACCCCAAGCGTGCCGTAGCTGCCAGCCATCAGCTTCACCAAGTCGTAGCCGGTGACGTTCTTCATCACCCGGCCGCCGTTCTTGATGGCACGGCCGGAGCCGTCCACGAAGCGCACGCCGATCAGGCTGTCCCGGCATGCCCCCGCCTGCACTCTCCGCGGGCCCGAGACGTTGCACGCCACCGCGCCGCCGATGGTCGGCTCTCCATCGCTGCCCAGCAGAGCTCGATGGTCCATAGGCTCGAAGGGCAGCCGCTGTCCTTCCGCCGACAGCGCCGCTTCCACCTCAGCCAGAGGCGTGCCCGCCCCCGCGACGATGGTCAGCGCCCCCGGCTCGTAGAGCGACACGCCGCAAAGCCCCGCGGTGCTGAGCGTCTCGCCCGCCTGCACGGGCCGCCCCAGCCCTTGGCGCGTGCCGCCCCCCACCACTTCGACCGGCGCCGTCAAGCCTGCGACCGCCTCGGCCAGCTCCGCCTCGGTCCTAGGCGTCAGCATCAGGACGGCCGCCTCCCGGCGCTCGCATCCAGCGGAAAGACCTTGGCGGGGTTGAGCAGCCAGCCCGGGTCGAACACGTCCTTCACCGCCATCTGCACGTCCAGATCGTCGCCGCCGTACTGCCGGTGCATCAGGTCGCGCTTCTCCACGCCCACGCCATGCTCGCCGGTCAGACAACCGCCGAGATCGACGCAGATGGTCAGGATCTCCGCCCCCGCGACCTCCGCCTTGTGAAGCTCCTCAGGGTCGTTGGCGTTGAACATGATCAAGGGATGCAGGTTGCCGTCGCCGGCGTGGAACACGTTCGCCACGCGCAGCGCATGCTTCTTGACCACCTCGTCGATCCGCTTGAGCGCCTCGGGCAGGGCCGACGTCGGGATCGTCCC
Organism: Pseudomonadota bacterium; assembly: GCA_039025075.1. GTDB lineage: Bacteria > Pseudomonadota > Alphaproteobacteria > Rhodobacterales > Rhodobacteraceae > Albimonas. The sequence continues at coordinate 2,323 of JBCCPD010000152.1, forward strand.
GTCCATGCACAGATAGTCCGCGACCGACCCCGTCGCCCCGAACGCCGCCTTGCGCCCTTTCCAGATCGCGGCCGACTGCTCGGCGCTCGCGCTCTCACGCATGGCCATAGGGTCGTGCTTGGCGGCGACGGCCTTGATCTTCTCCAGCTGCTCGTCGATCTCCGCGTCCGAGCCTTCGACCTCCACGATCAGCATCGCCTCGGCGTCCATCGGATAGCCGGCGCCGACGAACGCCTCCGTCAGATGGATGATCGGCTTGTCCATGTACTCGATGGCCACCGGCAGAACCCCGGCTCTGATCACGTCCGACACGCAGGCGCCGGCGACCTCCGCGCTGTCGAAGGCGATCAGGATCGGCCGCGCGCCCTCGGGCTTGGGCAGGATCCGCAGCCAGGCCTCCGTCACCACGCCCAGCTGCCCTTCGGAGCCGCAGATCACCCCCAGCAGGTCGTAGCCGGGCGCATCCATCTGCGCCCCGCCGATCTCCACCACCTCGCCGGCCATGGTGACCATCTTCACGCCCAGCAGGTTGTTCGTGGTCACCCCGTACTTCAAGCAGTGCGCCCCGCCGGAGTTCATCGCGATGGTCCCCGCGATGGCGCAGGCCAGCTGGCTGGACGGATCGGGCGCATAAAAGAACCCGTCCTGCTCCACCGCCCCGGTGACGCTCAGGTTCGTCCGCCCGGTCTGCACCCGGATCACCCGGTTGCCGTAGTCGGTCTCCAGCACCTCGTTCATCTTCGAAACGCCCAAGACCACCGAGTCCGCCGTCGGCAAAGACCCTCCGGCCAGCCCGGTGCCGGAGCCGCGGGGAACGACCGGCACGCCCTCCTCGTGGCAGACGCGCAGCACCGCGGCGACCTCCTCGGTGGTCGAGGGCAGCGCCACGGCCAAAGGTCGGCAGTGGTAGGCGGTCAGCGCATCTGCGTCGTAGGCCTTGGTCTCCCGCTCGTCCGAGATCAGCGCCTCCTCCGGCAGGACGGCGGCCAGCCGGGCGAGGATCGCTCCGCGCCGCGCGAGCACGTCGGCCTTGGGGTCGGGCATCTGCATGAGGCGTCCTCCGGGTCAGGCGTTGCGGGTCGCAGGATGCAACCCGAACGACCGCGTTGGAAGCGGGCCTAACGGTGCATACCGCCGCACGCAACGCGCCGCGCCCGGTTTTCCGCTGCCCGGCGCCGCGCGGAAGCTAACGGCCCCGCCCCGCGAACTCGGACCTCCGCTCGCCGGAGCGCCACCGCTCCAGCACCGCCCGCACGTTCTCGGCGACGCTCGACCGCCCGTCGACCTCGATGTCGTAGACCCGCCCGACATGCACCGTCTCGAAGTCCTTCTCGGCGCTCCCCAACGGCCGGTCGCCGCGCGCGATCTCCCGCCGACGCAGCTCCGCCGGATCGCAGTGCACGCCGACGAATAAGACGTCGAAGGGCGCCAGCCGCGCCTTGAGCTCGTCGGCCCAGCCGGGCGTGTCCAGGATATGCTCCAGGATAAGATCGTTCCCGGCCTCGGCGAAGGCGGCGACGGAGCGGTGGAACCCGTCGAAGAACGGCGCGCGCATCTCCGACCATAGGAACTCACCAGCCCTGATCCGATCCGAAGGCAGCACGCTCGCGTCCCGCAGATGATCGATCGACCATCGCCAGAACGGCGCCTCGATCGCCTGCTGAAGCGCCTTGCCGAGCGTCGACTTGCCGCTGCTCGAAGGTCCGTGGATGAAGATGATCCTGCCGGCCATGGTCATCCCCCCGTGCAGAGCGCCGACCCGCTCGATCGACCTGGGCTCCGGCGCGGAACTCGCCGGCCGGCGCTCAAACCAAGTCCGCGATCGCCTCCGCCCGCGCCCAATCCATCAGCGCCTCGCGCAGATTCACTTCGCCCCGCGCGATGCCCGACTTGATCGTCGCGCGCGCGCTAACCAGATCGCTCTCGCGCAGAAGCCGCTTCACCGGCCCGATGCTCGCCGGCCGCATCGACAGCGACCGGACGCCCATCGCCGCCAGCGCCAGCGCCTCCAGCGGCCGGCCGGCGTCCTCGCCGCAGTAGCACAGCGGCGTGCCATGCTCCTCGCAGCGCTGCACGATCATGCGGATGAAGGTCAGGTAGCTGGCGTTCAGCGCGTCGTAGCGCCGGCGCACCCGCTCGTTCTCCCGATCCGCGGCGAAGAAGAACTGCTTCAGATCATTGCCGCCGATGCTGATGAAGTCGGCCGCCTGGAAGAACGCGTCCGGCGCGAAGGCCAGGCTCGGCGTCTCCAGCATCGCGCCGATCTCCAGCCGCTCGGGCGCGGGCCGGCCGACGCGGACGTGCCGCTCCAGCTGCTCCTCGACCATCGCCTTGGCGTCGAAGAACTCCGTCGCCTGGGCGATCATCGGGAACATCAGCGCCAACGGCCGCCCCCCCGCCCCGCGCAGCAGGCTCTGCGTCTGCATCTTGAGGATGTTCGGCCGGTCCAGGCTGATGCGGATCGCCCGCCAGCCCAGCGCCGGGTTCGGCTCGTCCTGGCGCTTCATGTAGGCCAGCACCTTGTCCGAGCCGATGTCGAGCGTGCGGAACACCACCCGCCGCCCTTTGGCGGAGGTCATCACCCGGTCGTAAAGCGCCGCCTGCTGATCGCGCATCGGCACCGTGGCCCGGATCAGGAATTGCAGCTCGGTCCGATAAAGCCCCACCCCGTCGGCGCCCGATCCCTCCAGGCTCGGCAGATCCGTCAGCAGGCCGGCGTTCATCTGCAGGCTCAGCGTCTCGCCGTCGCGCGTCGTCGCCGGCCGGTCGCGCAGGGCCTCGTAGACCTCCTGCGCCTGGGCCCGCATGTCGAGCTTTTCGAGGAACGCGGTCGACACCGTCTCCTCGGGCCGCAGATGCACTTGGCCCAGATCGCCGTCCACCAGGATCGGATCGCCGTTGCGCGCCTCCGCCGTGATCCGCCCGGCCTGCACCACCAGCGGGATCGCCAAGGCCCGCGCCACGATCGCCGCGTGGCTGCCGATGGAGCCGTCCTCCAAGACCACGCCCTTCAGCCGCTTGCCGTAGTCCAGCAGCTCCCCCGGCCCGATGGCCCGCGCCACCAGCACCGCGTCCGTCGGGATCTCCGCCCCCGGCCCCTCGCCGGCCAGATGCCGCAGCAGCCGGTTGGCCAGATCGTCCAGATCGTGCAGCCGCTCGCGCAGATAGGGGTCCGCGACGCGGCTGAGCTTGGCGCGCACCGCCGTCTGCTCCCGCTCCACCGCCACCTCGGCCGCCAGCCCGCTTTCGACCGAGGCCGTCATCCGCCGCATCCAGCCCTTGTCGTGCGCGAACATCCGGTAGGCTTCGAGCACGTCCCGATGCTCCCCCGCATGGCCCACCAGATCGGCGGAGACCATGTCGTCCACCTCCCCCCGCAGCGCCGCCATGGCCTCGCTCAGGCGCAGCCGCTCCACGCCCACGTCCTCGGCCACCGGGTTGGCGACGCTCACCCGCGGCGCATGCAGATGCACCACGCCCCCCGCCGCCCCCTCCTGCGCGCTGACGCCGCGCGCGAAGAACGGCCGCACGTGACTGCCCGCCATCTCCGCATCGTCGCCCAGAAAGGCGCCGAGCTCGGTCATCTCCGCCAGCACCATGGCCACGACTTCGAGCCCGTGCAGCTCGTCGTCCGTGTAGGACCGGCTGTCCCGGTTCTGCACGACCAGAACGCCCAGCACCTCCCCGAGGCGCTGGATCGGCACGCCCATGAAGGCGTGGTAGATCTCCTCGCCCGTCTCCGGCAGGTACTGGAAGCCCGGCTCGCTCTGCGCCTCCGCGGTGTTGATCGGATCGGCCCGCCGGGCGATCAGGCCCACGAGACCCTGCCCCACCTGCAGCCGCGCCCGGTGCACGGCCTCGCGCTTCAAGCCCTCGGTCGCGCACAGCTCCAGCACCCGCTCCCCCCGGCGCAGGTAGATCGAGCACACCTCCGTGTTCATCGAGGTCGCGATCAGCGTCACGATCCGGTCGAGCCGCGCCTGCCCGTCCCCCGCCTCGGCCATGACCGCGGCGAGGCGCGTGAGAAGCACGCGAGAGCCTCCGCCTTGCTGGATCATGCTTCTTCGACGCCTCGCCCCGGACCGCTCAGCGCTCCGTTCTGAAGCGCAACCCCGTCCTAGCCCGACCCGCCGCGCGGGTCCATCAGGACCCGTTCAACCTCAGCGCGAATTTCCGATGGGTCTCCACGCCGACCGCCACGTCGTCTGGCGGAGCGTCGCCTCCGACGCTAGCGTCCCGCTATAGACAAGGCGTCGGGCGCATCGGGGCGCGAAACCGACCGGGGAGGAACCGCATGACCTTCGATCTGGGCCTGCAAGGCAAGACCGCGATCATCACGGGCGCGAGCGACGGTCTCGGGCTCGCCACCGCCAAACGCTTCGTGGCCGAAGGGGCCAACGTGGTCATGAACGCACGGCGCGCCGAACACCTCTCCGCCGCGGCCGACGCGGTCGCCAAGGCCGGCAACGGCGGCGTCCACGCCCAGGCCGGCGACGTGACCGACCCCGGTCACTGCGAGTCCCTCGTGACGGCCGCCGCGGATCGCTTCGGCGGCGTCGACATCCTCGTCAACAACGCCGGCGCGTCGGCTGCGTTCAAGCTGGAGGCGCTGGACGACGCCGCGTGGGAGGCCGACTTCCAGCTCAAGGTCATGGCGGCTGTGCGCCTGAGCCGCCTGAGCGTGCCCCACATGCGCGCACGCGGCGGCGGCGCGATCGTCAACGCCTCCATCGGCGGCGGCAAGGCGCCGAGCGCGGGCATGCTGCCGACCTCCGTCATGCGCTCCGCCGGCCTCAACCTGACCAAATCCCTGGCGAACGAACTCGCTCCCGACGGCATCCGCGTCAACGCCATCTGCATCGGCCTGCTCAAGTCCGCGCAATGGGAGAGGCGGGCCGAGGACGGCGACGTCGCCGCTCTCTACGCCTCCCTTGGACCCAAGGTGCCGCTGGGGCGCGTAGGCGAGGCCGAGGACTACGCCGACCTCGCCGCGTTCCTCTGCTCCGCCCGAGCCGCCTACATCACCGGCACCGCGGTCAACCTCGACGGAGGCATGTGCCCGACGCTGTGACGCGCCGGGCTGGGCGGGCCCTCGCCCTAATTCGCGCAGATCGCAGGACCGCTCCGCCGGGCAAGCGCCGGCAACCCGGGCCCTGCACGCCCTCTCCCCGCCCGCCGCGGCTGGATCGCGCCCATGTCGGTGTTCATCGAGGTCGCGATCAGCGCCGTGATCCGTTGGAACCGCGCCTGCCCGTCCCCCGCCTCCGCCAGGACCGCGGCGAGGCGCTTGAGCAGTGCGCGAGAGCCTCAGCCTTGCTGTACAATGACCTGCTCCGTCGCTGCGCAGGACCGAGCGCCGCCCGATTTCGGAGCATGGACCCGCCCGAGCCCGGGCGGCGACGCGGGTCCATGCTGCGGAGGTCTGCGGCCAGCCGCGGCGGCCGCGGCGAAGGGCCGTTGGGACGGGACGGCGACGCACGGCCGGCCGCCCCGTCCACGCGCCCTACTCGGCCGTCAGCTGGGCGACCGCGCCCGTCCAATCCTCCAGGTGATAGACATGAGTGATCAGACCGCCCTCCAGCGTGAGGATGTCGATGGACATGATCTCACAGCTCTTGCCCGTCGCGGGGTCCACGCCGAAGAACGGCCCGACGGGCGTGCCCCGCGCCGTGCCTCTCACCACGAACCGGCCGTCAGACATGGTCTGTAGTACATCAGCTAGCGACTGCTCGGGGGCGGCCGAGTAGGGCGCGTGGACGGCGCGGCCGGCTGCGCGTCGCCGCCCCGTCCGAACGGCCCTTCGCCGCGGCCGCCGCGGCTGGCCGCAGACCTCCGCAGCATGGACCCGCGTCGCC